>CAMDEB010000277.1 GCA_945893085.1 Rhodoplanes serenus
AACGCCAACGGCAAGGTCGGCATCATGGGCTTCTGCTCCGGCGGCCGGCATGCCTACCTCATCTCCTGCAAGGCGCCCGAGTTCGACGCGCTGGTCGATTGCTGGGGCGGCAACGTGGTGGTCGACGATCCGAAGGCGCTCAACGCCAAGCGGCCGGTCGCGCCGATCGACCTCACCGAAAACATCAAGTGCCCGATCATCGGCCTGTTCGGCAACGACGACGAGAATCCCAACGCCGATCAGGTCAACCGCACCGAGGCGTTGCTCAAGAAGCTCGGCAAGACCTACGAGTTCCACCGCTACGACGGCGCCGGACACGCGTTCTTCAACTATTCGCGCGGCCCCGCCTATCGCGCCGAACAGTCGGCCGACGGCTGGAAAAAGGTCTTCGCGTTCCTCAACAAGAATCTCGCCGCCTGACCGGCGGACAAGGGAGAACGAACATGTGTTCCTATATCGTCGAGAAGGCGCAGCTGGTCGGCACCGCCAAGGGGCCGAACAGCACCTGGATGCGGATCGACACCGCCAATGTCTACTACGATCATCCCTATGAGGCGCAGCTCGACCACGCCTTGTGCGTCGACTTCATCTGCGAGGCCGACGGCGGCCGCGAGCGGGTGGCGGTGGAGATTTCCCGTGAGTCCGCGCTCGAGCTGATGGCGAAGATCAAGGCCGCGCTCGACAGCGGCGACATCGCCCATGCCAAGGCCGGCGTGCAGCCGTCCGTGGTCGCGTCGCAGGCGGAGGTGGCGAGCCTGTTCTAATAAGGCTGTTGCACGCAACCTATAATTGCATATGCTCGTTCGGCGGGGCGAGCACGCACGGCGTCGCGTTCGCACTGCTTTTGTGGCGATCGCGAGAAGACCATGCCGAACATGAACATCGTGTTGATCGCGGTCATCGCGCTTTCATTCGGCAGCAGCATCGTTGCCGCGCAAGACACGCAAAACAGATCCACCCGAAATGTCGTAAGCGTTCCGACCGGCGATCCCGACATGGAAGCGGCCATGTGTCAGGGACGCGCGACGCTGTCGAAGTTTTTCGCGCTGGCTCAGGCACCAAAATCATCGATGTCGAATTTCACCCTCAAAGTCGGCATTCCGATCGATGGGCAGTTCGAATTCGTCTGGGTTAGACCGTTTGAAAAACAAGGCAACCGGTATTCAGGGCAGCTCAGGAATGACATGCGTGGCAAACCGCTCAAGTTCGGCGATACCATCAGCTTTTCGAGATCGGACATCGCCGACTGGTACTATCTGGATGAAGGCAGGATGAAAGGAAATTTCACCGCGTGCGCGCTTGTTAAGAACAAGTCCCAAAGCGAAATTGAAGCGTTCAAGAAACAGTACAAGCTCGATTGCGATCCTTGATCCGACCGCGCGCTACACCGTGGTCTGTTCGCCCCTCACCTCGCGCGACAGCGTCGCCGGCAGCGGCAGCTCGTCGCCGTCGGCGAGCTCGTAGCCGACGACGCGCAGGACGCCGCGCGCGGGGCACATCTCGACGCCGAGCCGGGTGTATTTGTTGAGCACCGGCTCAGCGATCCAGCCGAAGCTGTCGCCTGAGAATTGTCCGGCCCAGCCCGCGAGCGAATCGCGGCGGGCGCGGCTGCGGTCGGCGGCCTCCTCGAAGGTCGCATTGAAAATGCGATCGCTGCCGAGCCGGCCCTCCCACTTTGGCTGCGACACCAGCCAATCGTTCGCCGCGCCGGTGTCGTGCTGCCGCGTGCTGGCGCCGTCCTCGGTGCGCTCGATCACGCAACGCTCGCCCGGATTGCAGCCGACCAGCGTGTAGATCACCGGCCGGGCGATCCGGGTGCGCTCCAGCATGAATTTAGCCTCGCCGAAATCGCGGCACTCCTCGAACACCTGACGTAGCAACTGGTCGGGCGGAATGGCGCGGACATGCAGCAACGTGCCGAGGCCATTGGCTGCGAGATCGAAGAGCCGCAGACCGATGGCGTGGCTGCGGCGGCGCATCGGCGCCTGGTTGACGCAAGCCGCGAAACGGCCGGGCGCCGTCGCGGTCAGCGCGCCGACATAGCCCGGCCAGGTGACGTTGAAGAATTCGCCCGCCGGCCCGCGCATGCGCGCGATTTCCACGTGGCGACCGAGACCGGGAAACGGCCAGTCGAGGGTGCGGGCGAGCCAGGGCTCAGCACCTTCGTCCCGGGCGCACGAGGTGCAGGACCATTGATAGGAGCCGTTGAGAAACCAGATGCCGGGAAAACCCAGCGCCGCGGCAATCGCCCGCACCTCCTCGACATAGGGCGACTGCGAGCGAACCAGCCAGCGCCTGGCGATCGAGTCCAGCACCCGCACGAACGGCCGGGCGACGCCCGGAAACCAAGCCACGCAGGCATCGCGCAGCGCGCGCGCACCGGCGCGGCTTTCGCGGGCGTGCCGAAGCGTGCCACCATCGCGAACATCGACGACCGGAATGGACGGAAGATCTGGCGCCAAGAACATCCCCCCTTTCGCCCCACTCCTTGTCGCGCGATTATGTCAAAGACTAGGCTCAGCAGCCTTAACGCAATGCTTCAGGAAGGCCGGACCCATGAACCATCGTTCCCGTGGCTTTCACAGCACGAACGGAAGCTGACCATGACCGCCGCGCTCCGCCTGCTCGGCCTGCTGCTGCTGCTGTTCCCGGCGGGCAGCGCGCTCGCCCAGGATTCGGTGGCGCAGTTCTACAAGGGCAAGACGATCACGATCATCGTCTCGTCTTCGCCGGGCGGCGGCTACGATCTCTATGGCCGCATGATCGCGCGCCACATCGGCAAGCACATCCCGGGCAATCCGTCGCTGATCGTCAGCAACATGCCCGGCGCCGCCAGCAACGTCGCCGCCGCGCACATCTACAACGTCGCGCCCAAGGACGGCACCGTGATCGGCGCCCTGTTCATGGGCGCGGTGGTCGAGCCGCTGTTCAGCGGGCGCGTTCGCCCGACCCACGACATGAGCAAGTTCAACTATATCGGCAATGCCAACAAGGACGTCTATGTCTGCCTGGTCCGCGCCGATGCGCCGGTGAAGAGCTTCGGCGAAGCCTTGGAGAAGGAGCTGATCGTCGGCGGCACCGCCGAAGGCGCCTCGACCCGCGATTTCCCGGAGCTGCTGAAGAACCTGCTCGGCGCCAGGTTCAAGATCGTGGCCGGCTATCCCGGCACGCGGCAGATCAATCTCGCCATGGAGCGCGGCGAGGTGCAGGGCGGCTGCGGCCAGAGCTGGTCGAGCGTGTCCGCGACCTATCCCACGTGGTTCAAGGAGGGCAAGATCAAGGTGCTGGCGCAGGAGGATTCGCACGGCTACCCCGAGCTCAACAAGCAGGGCATCCCGCTGACCCGCGACTTCGCCAAAACCGAGGAGCAGCGCCAGATCCTCGATCTGATCTACAGCCAGACCGTGTTCGGACGGCCTTATGTGGTCGGGCCTGAGGTGCCGAAGGAGCGCGTCGATGCGCTGCGCAGGGCCTTCATGGCCACGCTGAACGATCCCGAGCTGAAGGCCGAGGCCAAGCGCATCGAGCTCGACGTCGATGCGATCGGCGGCGAGGAGCTGCAAGCCCAGTTGGCGAAAATCTACGCCACGCCGCCCGCCATCGTGGAAAAGGCCCGCCGCGCCATAGCGGTAAAATGAAATGGGGGAGGTTCGAATGAATCGCTTCGTGATCCGCGCCGGCGCCGCATGCGCGTTCGCGGTGCAGGCGGCCGCGCCCGGCGCGGCGCAGAACTACCCCACCAAGCAGGTCGATCTGATCGTGCCGTTCGTCGCCGGCGGCACCACCGACACGGTCGCGCGCCTGATCGCGCAACGAATGAACGACAACTGGGGCCAGCCGGCGATCGTCAACAACCGTCCCGGCGGCGGCAGCACCATCGGCACCAACATGGTGGCCAAGGCCGCGCCCGACGGACACACCCTGCTGGTCACCACGATCGCGTTCGCGATCAACGCCGGCATGCAGAAGCTGCCCTACGATTCGATCAAGGATTTCACGCCGATCACCGAGCTCGCTTCGATCCCGCTGATGCTGGTGGTGCATCCGTCGGTGCCGGTGAAGACCCTGCCGGAGTTCATCGCCTATTCGAAAGCGCAGCCCGCCGGCCTCGATTACGCTAGCTCCGGGCCCGGAACCTCGACGCATCTCGCGGCCGAGATGTTCAACACCATGACCGGCGCCAAGCTGGTGCACGTGCCGTTCAAGGGCAACGCCGAGGTGCTCAATGCGCTGCTCGGCGGCCACGTCAAAGTGCATTTCGCGCTCTTGGCGTCGACCCTGCAGCATGTGCGCAGCGGCGCGGTGCGCGTGCTCGCGGTCACCACCGAGAAACGTCTCGCCGTGCTGCCCGACGTGCCGACGATCGCGGAGCTTGGCTATCCCGGCTACGAGCTGTCGTCCTGGCAGGCGATGTTCGCGCCCGCCAACACCCCGAAGGACATTGTCGCCAAGATCAACCGCGAAACCACCCGCATGCTGGCTGAGCCCGAGGTGCGGGCACGGATTTCCAAGGAAGGCGCCGATCCGGTCGGCAGTTCGCCCGAACAGTTCGACGTCCGCATCAGGGGCGAGATCGAGAAATGGGGCAAGGTGCTCAAGGCCGCCGGCATGGCGCCACAGTGACGCCGCGCGGCCGCCGTCGCGGGCCGGCGCCGGTCGCATAGGCTCTGTTCACCACCCTTGGGAATTGCCTAGACTGCAAAAAACGATCCGCAGTTGGGGGGAACATGGACACGCGCGCATCGGTATCGCGGCTGTTTTTGAGCAGCCTGTTCGGCAATCTTCTGGGCTTGGCGATGCTGGCCGGCGCCGCATCGGCGCAGACCTATCCCAGCCGTCCGATCACGCTGATCGTGCCGTTCGCGGCCGGCGGCACCACGGACGCGATCGCGCGCGTTCTGGCCGAAACCATGTCGCAGAACCTGGGCCAGCAGATCGTGATCGAGAACGTCGGCGGGGCCGGAGGGACGATCGGCGCCGCGCGTGCCGCGCGCGCCGCGCCGGACGGCCACACCATCCTGCTGCATCAGCCGGGCCTGGCTGCCGGGGTGGCGCTGCATAAGAACCTGACGTTCGACGCCGAGAAGGATTTTGCCGGCGTCGGCCTGATCAACACCAGCGCCTCGATCATCGCCGGCAGCCCGAATGTCGCCGCCAACAACATCGCCGAACTGGTGAGCTGGCTGAAGGAACCGGGGCGCAATGCAAAAATGGCGCATGCCGGCGTCGGCGCGTTCGGCCATCTGTGCGGCGTGCTGTTCGTGCAGGAGGTCGGCGCCAAGGTCGACCAGATTCCGTACCGCGGCGGCGGACCGGCGCTCAACGACACCGTCGCCGGCCACGCCGACCTGAGCTGCCTGTCGGCGGCGATCGCCGCGGAGCTGATCAAGTCCGGCAAGCTCAAGGGCTTCGGCATCATGGGCAAGGACAGGTTCGCCGGCTTGCCCAACGTCGAGAGTCTTTGGCAGGCCGGCTACAAGAACCTCGATCTGCAGTTCTGGCACGCGCTGTTCGTCCCTGCCGCCACGCCGCAGCCGGTGGTCGATCGGCTCAACGCCGCGCTGCGGCAATCGTTCGCCGACGCCAAGGTGCGCAAGGCGTTCATCGACAACGGCATGACGCTCTATCCCGCCGCGGAGCAGACGCCGGAAGCGGCCACCGCGCTGCTCCGAAGCGAGATCAAGCGCTGGGCCGAGGTGATCCGCAGCAACAAGATTTCAGCGCAGTAGCGGACCTCAGGGCCGCCGGCACGCGACCCACAGGACCGCGATCAGCGCCACGTTGACCAGCGCGAAGCCGGTCAGCACCGCCATGGTCGCGCCGGCGCCCTGCCATTCGATCATCAGCGCGCCGACCGCGGGCGAGAGCGCCTGCACGATCAGGCTCGGGAACGCCAGCCGTCCCATCAGCGTGGCGTAGCGTTCGGGCCCGAACAGCGCGAGCGGCAGCGTGCCGCGGGCGATCCACATGATGCCGTAGCCGCCGCCGTAGAGCAGGATGGTCAGGAACAGGAACGGGAAGCCGCCGAACAGCAACGCAAGGCCAATCGCCATCAGCGCGCAGGAGGCGATCATGGTCCAGATCGGGTGATAGTGCTGGCCGAACACCCGCTCGACCACGCGCGCGCCGACCTGCGCCGGGCCGAACAGCGTGCCGAGCGTCACCGCCAGCGCCAAGTCGGCGCCCCTCGCCTGCAG
>CAMDEB010000278.1 GCA_945893085.1 Rhodoplanes serenus
GAGCCGATGATCGGCGCTCCGGCCTGGATCGGCGGGCCGAGCGAGCCAAGGCGGCTCAGGCGCCCGCGCCGAAGAAACGCTGATTGCGAGCCAAAGGAATCTCGGCAGCGTTCAGGCGTATCAGCGCACCTGGAACACCAGCTTGCCCCGGAAGTGCCGCGACTCGCTGACCTTCAACGCCTCGACGGCGTCAGCCAGCTTGTAGACCTTGATCTCCGGCGGGCGGATCGCGCCTTTCTGGAACAGCTCGGCAATGCGCTCGAGCGGCTTGCGGGCGCGGCCGACCGGCGGCCGGAGTGAAGTAACGTCGCTGCGCTCGGGCTTCGGCGGCTGCTGGCCGGACGCGATGAAGGCGGCGCGGCCACCCGGCTTGAGCACCGCGAACGATTTCGTCGCCACGTCGCCGCCGACGGTTTCGAACACTGCATCGACGTTCGACACGACCTTGCTGAAATCCTGCGCGTTGTAGTCGATCACCTGATCGGCGCCGAGGCTGCGCACGTAGTCCAAGTTCCCTGCGCTCGCGGTCGAAATCACGCGGGCGCCGATGTGCTTGGCAAGCTGGATCGCGAAGCTCGCGACGCCGCCCGCGCCGCCCTGGACCAGGATGGTCTCGCCGGGTTGCAGCTTCAACGTGTCCTCGATGGCGCTCATGGCGGTGAGGCCGGTGAGCGCCAGCGCCGCGGCGTTGACGTGCGACAGGCCGTCGGGCTTCTTGGCGATGATATCGGCTTTGATCGCGACCTTCTCCATGTAGGTGCCCTCCCGGCCCGGGGCCAGCACGCCGAACACCGCGTCACCGACGCGAAGATCCTGCACGCCCTCGCCGACGGCGCTGACCACGCCGGAAAAATCCCGGCCCAGCGCCATGGGAAACGTGCCCTGTTTGTACTGGCCGGCGCGCACCTTCCAGTCGGCGCCGTTGACGCTGGCGGCGTGAACGTCGACGACCACCTCGCCGGGACCCGCCACCGGATCGGGCAGATCGCCATACTTCAGGACTTCGGGTCCGCCAAATTGTTCAATGAAAACGGCCTTCATCGTACTGTACCCTCTGCGATCCGGAGTGGATTGGTTGATGGTCTGGTGGGATGATCGGCGGATGGTACACCGAGCCCGCGATCAGGCAAGGTGGCGTGGGCTCATCGGTCGGAGCCGGCGATACGAAATGGGACGGCTGCTCTGATGTCGACGGAAATGGCGGGCGTGCTGCTGGCGGTGCTGGGCCTCGTGCTCGGCATCGCCTTGTCGAGGCTGCTGCGCAAGCATTACCCCGGGCTGGGGCGGCGCAAAAGCACCGCCGCGCCGCCGGCACCGCAGAACCGGCAGCAGATGCGCAAGCAGGAGCGGGAGGCGGAGAAGAAGCTGAACCGCAGGCGAGACTAGCTCACCGTCATGCCCGGCCTTGTCCCGGCCATGACGCGGATGTTCAACCCGCCGTCGCCATGAACGCCTCCAGCGCCGCGCGCTCGTCCTTCGTCACTCGCAAGCCGAGCTTGGTGCGCCGCCACAGCACGTCGTCGGCGGTGCGCGCCCATTCCTGCGCCGTCAGGTAGCGCACCTCGGCGGCGGTGAGCCGGTCGCCGAAGCGCGGTCCGAGATCGTCATAGCCCGTGGCCGCTCCCAGCACGCGATCGAGCCGCGTGCCATAGGCGCGCACCAGGCGCCGCGCTTCGGCCTCCGGCAGGAACGGCCACCGGCGCACGGCCTGCGCCACGCGCGTCTCCAGTCCATTCACATCGAAATCGCCGCCGGGCAGCGGCGCCTTGTCGGTCCACGGCGCCTGCCCCTGGCCGAAGAAATGCGCCAGCCGCGCCAGCGCCGCCTCCGCCAGACGGCGATAGGTCGTGATCTTGCCGCCGTAGACCGTGAGCAGCGGCGCCTCGCGAAAACCCTGATCGAGCGTGAGATGATAGTCGCGGGTGACGTTCTCCGGCTTGCCGGCGCCGTCGTCATGCAGCGAGCGCACGCCGGCTAACGTCCACACCACATGCTCGGGGCCCACGGTCTCGCGGAAATAGCCGCTCACCGCGCGGCAGAGATAGATCACCTCCTCGGCACTCGGCGCCATCGCGTCGAGGTCGTCGTCGAACTCCCGGTCGGTCGTGCCGATCAGCGTGAAATCCTCGGCGAACGGCAGCGCGAACACGATGCGCCGGTCGTCGTTCTGGAAGATGTAGCCACGGTCGTGATCGAACAGCTTGCGCACCACGATGTGGCTGCCCTTCACCAGCCGCACCGGCGGCCGGCCCGGCATCCGCAGCACGGTTTCGGCGACGATGCCGACCCAGGGACCGGCGGCGTTGACCAGCACGCGCGCGGTCACCTCGTCGCGATGGCCCTTGGCGTTGAGGATCAGCCGCCATTCCTCCTCGCGCTCGGCGCGAGCGAGCCGCGTCCGCGTGCGGATGGTCGCGCCGCGCTCGGCCGCGTCCATGGCGTTGAGCACCACCAGACGGGAATCGTCCACCCAGCAGTCGGAGTATTCGAAGCCGTAGCGGAAGCGCCGCTTCAGCGAATGGCCGGCGGCGTCATGGGTGAGGTCGAGCGTGCGCGTTCCGGGCAGCAGCTCGCGGCCGCCGAGCCGGTCGTAGAGGAACAGCCCGAGCCGCAGCAGCAGCGCCGAGCGCGGGCCGGGATAGGCCGGAAGGACGAAGCGCTGCGGCCGGATGATGTGCGGCGCAATGCGCAGCAGCCGCTCGCGCTCGGCCAGCGCCTCGCGCACCAGCTTGAACGCGCCGTGCTCGAGATAGCGCAGCCCGCCGTGGATCAGCTTGGTGGAGGCCGACGAGGTGCCGGAGCCGAGGTCGTTCTGCTCCAGCAGCAGCACGCGCATGCCGCGTCCCGCGGCGTCGCGCGCGATGCCCGCGCCGTTGATGCCGCCGCCGATGATGGCGAGATCGTAGTCGGCCATGAAGCCCTGGTGATTCGGTTGCAGCGAATGATGACTGGAATCGAGGGTCGGAGGTATCGCATAGTTCGTCTCTCCCCGATTGCGTGGAGGGGCCGACGGCGGCGCCAACAAAAGGGGTCAATAAATGTGGACGGCATGAGCCCTTGGAATATTGACGTCGGCGATCTGCGCCCGCGCTCGGTCGAGTTCACCGCGAGCGAGCTTGTGGTGACGCTTGCCGACGGCCGCAAGATCGCGACGCCGCTCGACTGGTATCCACGGCTCAAGGGCGCCTCGGCAAAGGACCGAGCAAAGTTCGAGATCATGCCGATGGGCATTCATTGGCCCGAGCTCGACGAGGACCTTGGGATTGCCGGAATGTTGAAGGGGCGGCGCGCGCAAAGTCCCTAGTCTGCCTGCTCGGCTAGCCCTCCCCGTTCATCGGTGGCACACTCGCGCAACCATCGCGTAACGGAGCAGACACATGGCACGGATCAGGCACATCGCCCTCGTGGTCAAGGACCTGGAGGCAACGGCGGACTTCTATGAGAAGGCGCTGGGCCTCACCCGTTCCAAGATGTCCGAAGGGCCGACCGCCAAGCGCATCTACATGAGCGACGGCGAGGTCAATCTGGCGCTGCTGCAATACAAGGGCGAGACCGGCTCGGGGCTGAAGGATGCGCAGAACTTCGTCGGCATCCACCACTTCGGGTTCCAGGTCGACGACCTGCCGAAGCAGCAGAAGCAGATCGAGGACGCGGGCGGGCAGTTCTTCTTCGATCTCGGCGACGAGGACGACGACGACTTCGAACGCAAGTTTCGCGATCCGAACGGCATCATCTTCGACATCAACTACAAAGGCTGGGCGATGACCACCGGCAAGAAGACCGCCAAAGACCCTGTGAAGTAACGCCGCAGCATGACTCATCCGGATTTCGCCAAGGCCGCCGCCACCATCACCACCGAGAGGGTCCGCGACTGCCTGATGGACCTCGTCAACATCGGGTCTCCGACCGGCCAGGAGGCCGGCGTCGCGCACTACCTCGTCGATCGCATGCGCAAGATCGGCATGGACACCGACCTGCCGCTGGTCGACGCCGGCCGGCCCAACGCCGTCGGACATCGGCGCGGCCGCGGCGACGGGCTCAACCTGCTGTTCACCGGCCACATGGACACGTCGTATTCCGGCGACGAGGAGCATCTCGACGGCGAGGGCTTCAAGCCGAAGGCGATCGAGCGCGACGGCTGGATCTGGGGGCTCGGCGCCAACAACATGAAGAGCGGGCTGGCCTCGATCCTGATCGCGGTCGAGGCGATCGCCAAGGCCGGCATCACGCTCGACGGCGACATCTCGTTCGGCGGCGTGGTCGGCGAGATCGAGAAGACCGCGGTCGAGGAATTCCAGGGCGTGGAGTATTCCGGCTACGGCACCGGCACGCGGCATCTGGTGACGCACGGCGTCACCGCCGATTTCGCGCTGCTCGCCGAGCCGACCGGCTCGCGCATTTCGGTCGCCAACCTGGGCGTGATCTGGCTGCGCATCTCGGTCGGCGGCACGGTCGCGCATTCGGCCTGGTCGAACCGGCCGGACACCGTGAACGCCATCGCGGTGATGCACGAGTTGCAGACCGACCTCGCGGCCTGGGCAAAGTCCTACTACGACTCGCACGTGTTCATGGGCGAGCATCCGAACGTGACCGTGGCCGCGATCCGCGGCGGCGCGCCGTGGCGGCTGTCGCGCAATCCGCACGAGTGCAGCCTGTATCTCGACATCCGCACCGTGCCCGGCCAGACCGTCGACAGCGTCAAGCGCGAGCTGCGGCGGGTGCTGCGCGGCTTCGCCGAGCGCACCGGCCGGCCGGAGCCGTCGATCCACGTCTACGTCAGCGATCCGCCGACCGTGCTGGACGAGTCGCTGCCGATCATCCAGGCGCTCGGCGCGGCGCAGACCACGGTGACCGGCTCGCGGCCGGCCTCGATCATCCGGCGGCCCGGCGCCGACGCCGTGCACCTGACCAACTACGGCGTGCCGTGCGTCTGCTTCGGCCCCGGCGGGCGGACCCATCCCGACACCAAGGGCCAGTCGATGCATGCCTTCGGCGAGCACGTGCTGGTGGAGGACTGCGTCGCCGCGGCGAAAATCTATCTCGCGCTGGCGCTCGACCTCTGCAACCGCAAGGCACTGTGACGCATCTGGCGCGGAACGTGCTTGGTGCTAAGCTCAGACAGCCAATCGAGTAAGGAACATCCGATGACACGCTTGAAGCTCACTTTCGCGGCGTTGGCTGCGTTGGCGCTCAGCACCGCCTCGCCTGCGAACGCGCAGAATTATCCCAACCGCGCCATCACGATCGTGGTGCCGTTCGCGCAGGGCGGGCTGACCGACGTCCCGGTGCGGCTGTTTGCCTCGATCATGCAGGAGAAGCTCGGGGTGCCGGTCGTGGTCGAGAACAAGACCGGCGGCTCGGGCTCGGTCGGCGCCAGTCACGTCTTGCGATCGGAGCCGGACGGCTACACGCTGCATGCCAATGCCGTCGCCGATACGCAGAACCTGCACTACATCAAGGTTCCCTACAACGCGGTGAACGACTTCGCGCATATCGGCAAGATCGTCGAGGGGCCGCCGCTGGTGCTCGTGATCGACGCCAAGCTTCCCTACAAGACCGTGGCGGACCTGGTTGCGGGCGCCAAGGCAAACCCGGACAAGCTGAGCTTCGGCACGTCGGGCCCTGCGAGTTCGCCGGTCATCGCGCTGAACCAGCTCAATGCCGCTGCCGGCACCAAGATCCAGGAGGTGCCCTACCGCGGTTCCGGACAGGCCGCGACCTCGGTGGTGACCGGCGCGATCCAGGGCACCTTCACGTTCTTCTCCAGCGCCAAGCCGCTGGTGGATGGCGGACAGCTGCGCGCACTGGCGGTCGCCGCGCCGCGCCGGATTGCGGACTGGCCGGACGTGCCGACGATGGAGGAAGCCGGCTTCAAGGGCTTCGACCATAACGGCTTCGTCGGACTTGCGGCGCCGGGCAAGACGCCGCCGCAGGTGATCGCGTTCCTCAGCAAGGCGCTGAACGAGGCGGTCAACACCGAACTGTTCAAGAGCCGCATGGCCGCGCTCGGCATGACGGTTATGCCCGCAACGGAAAACACGCCGGCGAATTTCCAGGCGTTCATACGTGTTTCGACCGAACGCCAGGGCGAACTCGCCAAGCTCGCCAACGATGCGCCGACGGCGCCGCAGCGCTAGGAGAAAAGGCGATGGCGAAGATCACCAGGATCAACCC
>CAMDEB010000279.1 GCA_945893085.1 Rhodoplanes serenus
GAAAGCGTGGACGGGCGGCGCCCGCCCTCGCTTCCAACAGGACCAACAAAAGCCGCAGACGATTCAAGATAACTGTCCTTCATGAGGGCCATTCCTTCTCGGTTCCAGTGGACAATGTGGTGTCCAAAGAAACCGGGGCCAGCTCAGTGGTTTGTGGTCGTCCTCACGACCCTCATGATGGTGGCGGAAATTGTCGGTGGCTCTCTCTTCGGTTCCATGGCGCTGCTGGCTGACGGCTGGCACATGGCGACCCATGCAGCGGCTCTCGGCATCGCCGGGCTGGCATATCTCTCTGCGCGCCAACATGCCAGCAACCCCCGCTTCGCGTTTGGAACGGGCAAGTTTGGCGATCTTGCCGCCTTCGCAAGCGCAATCATTCTCGCCCTGATAGCGGTCCAAATCGCCTATGAAAGTGCCGTGCGGCTTATCCATCCGGTTCCGGTTGCCTACGGTGAGGCCATCGCAATAGCGGTGCTCGGACTCGGAGTTAACCTGCTCAGCGCGTGGTTGCTCCGGGAGCGAGGGCACGATCATGGGGAGCATGGGCATGGACACCATCACCACCATCATCGGGACAACAACCTCCGCGCGGCCTATCTGCATGTGCTAGCGGACGCGACAACGTCCGTATTGGCAATCGCTGCCCTACTCGCCGCTATGTTCTCACAATGGACCTGGACCGACCCGGCAGTGGGTATTATCGGCAGTCTCGTAATCGCCCGTTGGGCATATGGCCTGATCTGGGATTCTGGTTCGGTGCTTCTCGACATGGCTCCCGACAGGACGGTTGAGAACACCATTCGCGAACGCTTGGAAACGGACGGCGACCGGATCACCGATCTGCACCTATGGCAGATAGGTCCCGGCCATCGAGCCGCCGTGGTGTCCCTTATTTCCGATCACCCGCTTGCGCCTTCGGCGTACAAAGAGCGCCTGTCTGGCGTGCCAAATCTCAGCCATGTCACGGTGGAGGTCGAGGCCTGCCAGCATCAGGGGCAAGCGCCTCAAATTTCAAACTGAGGACACGACCCGGAGATACCGACCGAGCCGGCCGGGCCTAGCTGGACGGGCCGAGCCTCGCCTCCAGCGCGGCAATGCGAGCTTTGAGCGCCTCGTTCTCCTCGCGCGCCAGCCGGGCCATGTCCTTGACCGCCTCGAACTCCTCGCGCTTGACCACGTCGAGCTCGCTCAGGATGCGCTCGGCCTGGGTGCGGAACAGGGTGTCGAACTCGCGGCGCACGCCCTGGGCGACGCCGGCGGCGTCGTTCATCAGCCGCGCCACCTCGTCGAAAAACCGGTTGCTGGTCTGGGTCATAAGGCTCTCCGGGCTCTGGCCCTGTCCGGCTGAGAATGGCGATCGGCCCGGCCGCCTGCAAGGGTCGCGGGCGCCATTGGTAAACGTCTGCACGGGTTTCCGCGACACGGCGGGCGCTTGACTTGCCTGCCGCCCTGGTCACATCACGGCGGCAGCGGCGGCTGCTGGATCATCGATGCCTTTCCTCGCCCTGACGTTTCCCGCCTTCGACCCGGTGCTGGTCTCGATCGGGCCGTTCGCGATCCGCTGGTACGCGCTCGCCTATATTTTCGGCATCCTGCTCGGCTGGCTCTATGCCCGCGCCCTGATCCGCGCCGAGCGCCATTGGGGCGGACCGGCACCGATGACCGTCGTCGACTTCGACGACTTCGTGCTCTGGGTCACGCTCGGCATCATCCTCGGCGGCCGCCTGGGCTACGTGCTGTTCTACAATCCGGCGCATTTCGCAGCCAACCCCGCCGAGATCGTCGAGGTGTGGAAGGGCGGCATGTCGTTCCACGGCGGCTTCGCCGGCTGCGTGGCGGCGGTGGTGCTGTTCGCCTGGCGCCGCCGCATCCCGATCCTCTCGCTCGGCGACGTCACCTGCGCCGTGGCGCCGATCGGATTGCTGCTCGGCCGCATCGCCAACTTCATCAACGGCGAATTGTGGGGCCGGCCGACCGACGTGGCCTGGGGCATGGCGTTCCCCGGCGGCGGGCCGCTGCCGCGCCACCCGAGCCAGCTTTACGAGGCGGCGCTGGAGGGCGTCGTGCTGTTTGCCATTCTCGTCCTGCTGATCCGCGGCGGCGCGCTGAAGCGGCCCGGTCTCATCACCGGCATGTTCGCCGTATGCTACGGCGCCGCGCGCATCATCTGCGAATTCTTCCGCGAACCCGATCCGCAGCTCGGCCTGCTGTGGGGTGGTCTCACCATGGGCATGGTGCTCTCGATCCCGCTGATGGGGGTGGGGATAGGCTTCATCGCCGTGGCGCTCAAGCGCCCGCCGCTGCGGCAGGCGTAGGTCACGGTCATGGAGACCTCGCCGCTCGAAATCGAAATCCGCCGGCGCATCGCGCTCGCCGGCCCGATGCCGGTGCGGCAGTTCATGACGCTGTGCCTGACCCATCCGCAGCACGGCTACTACATGACGCGCGACCCGCTCGGCCGCGACGGCGACTTCGTCACCGCGCCGGAGATCAGCCAGATCTTCGGCGAGCTGATCGGGCTGTGGGCGGCGGCGGTGTGGCAGGCGATGGGGCAGCCGGAAAACGTGCGCCTGGTCGAGCTCGGACCCGGCCGCGGCACCATGATGCACGACGCGCTGCGGGCGGCGCATGTGCTGCCGGCGTTTCGCGCCGCGCTGGTCGTGCATCTGGTCGAGATCAGCGGCACGCTGCAGCGCCGCCAGCGCGAGACGTTCGAAAAGACCGACGTGCCGATGCTGTGGCACGAATCGTTCGACGAGGTGCCGGACGGGCCGATCATCGTCGTCGCCAACGAGTTCGTCGACGCGCTGCCGGTGCACCATGCGGTGAAGCAGCTCAACGGCTGGTACGAGCGCGTGGTCGAGATCGACCCCAACGGCAACTTGGCGTTCGGGATCGCAGCCGACCGCATGCCGCAGTTCGAGCAGACGCTGCCGCTCGCGGTGCGCGACGCGCCGATCGGCTCCCTGTATGAATGGCGCACCGACAGCATCCTGCTCGAAGTCAGCCGGCGGCTGGTGCGCCAGGGCGGCGCGGCGCTGGTGATCGATTACGGCCATGTCGAAAGCGCCGTCGGCGAGACGTTGCAGGCGGTCGGCGGCCACGCCTTCGCCAACACGCTGGCCGCGCCCGGCAGCATCGATCTCACCGCCCATGTCGACTTCCAGGCACTGGCCTTCGCCGTCGAGAGCATGGGCGCGACCGTCAGCGGACCGATCGAACAGGCCGAATTCCTGCGCCGCTTAGGGATCGAGCAACGCGCCGCGGCGCTGAAGGCCATCGCCGCGCCCGACAAGGCCGACGAGGTGGATGTTGCGGTCGCGCGCCTGATGGGCCAGGAAGCCACCGGCATGGGCAAGATGTTCAAGGCGATCGCATTCGGCGATCCCAGGCTTGGGCCTCTCCCTGGATTTGTCGGCTGAACCGATGCTGCTCGCGAAAACCCTCTCCGCGCTCCCCGGCATCCGCCACGGCTTCTTCACCCGCGAGGGCGGCGTGTCGGACGGCGTCTATTCGAGCCTCAACGGCGGCACCGGCTCGAACGACCTGCCGGCGCACGTCATGGAGAACCGTGCCCGCATGGCCGCGGCGGTCGGGGTCGCGCCGGAGCGTTTCCTGACCGCCTACCAGATCCACTCGCCCGACGTGGTGGTGGCGCAGGTGCCATGGGACCAGAGCCACCGGCCGCGCGCCGACGCCATCGTCACGCGGGAGCCCGGCCTCGCCATCGGCATCTCGACCGCGGACTGCGGGCCGGTGCTGTTCGCCGACCCGCAGGCCCGCGTGATCGGCGCGGCGCACGCCGGATGGCGCGGCGCGCTCGGCGGCGTGCTGGAGGCGACCATTGCCGCGATGGAAAAACTGGGCGCCGCGCGCCCCCGCATCGCCGCCGCCGCCGGGCCGATGATCCGGCAGCCGAGCTACGAAGTCGGCGCCGACCTGATCGAACGCTTCCTCGCGGCCGATCCCGACAACGCCCGGTTCTTCGCCGCGGGCCGGCCCGGCCATTCGATGTTCGACCTGCCGGGCTACATCGTCGCGCGGCTCGAGCGCGCCGGGATCGGTCCGGTCGAGGACCTGAAGCTCTGCACCTACGCCGATCCGACGCGGTTCTTTTCCTACCGCCGCACCACGCATCGCGCCGAGCCCGATTACGGCCGCCACATCAACGCCATCGCGCTCGCCGAGTGAGCCGGCCGGCCATTCCCGCGCGGCTCCCGTAAAAAGCTTCGGGACAACAAAATCGCCTGTATTGCTGGCCGCGCGCGGCCTTGTTATCACGGCCCGGTCCGCGGTCAGGTGCGGACCGCAGGAGACGGCGATGGCGGCCAAAAACGGAGCGATCAAGCTCGTCGCCGGCAACTCCAACCCCAAGCTCGCCGGAGCCATCGCGGCCCATCTCAAGACCCCGCTGACCCAGGCAGTGGTGCGGCGGTTCGCGGACATGGAGATTTTCGTCGAGATCCAGGAAAACGTCCGCGGCAGCGACGTGTTCGTGATCCAGTCGACCTCGTTCCCGACCAACGATCACCTGATGGAACTCCTGATCATCACCGATGCGCTGCGCCGCTCCTCGGCCCGCCGCATCACTGCGGTGATCCCCTATTTCGGCTACGCCCGGCAGGACCGCAAACCCGGGCCCCGCACGCCGATCTCGGCCAAGCTGGTCGCCAACCTGATCACCACCGCCGGCACCGACCGGGTGATGACGCTCGACCTGCACGCCGGCCAGATCCAGGGCTTCTTCGACATCCCGACCGACAACCTCTACGCCTCGCCGATGATGGTGCGCGACATCAAGGAGCACTTCGACGTCGGCGCCCTCACCATCGTCTCGCCCGACGTCGGCGGCGTGGCCCGGGCGCGCGGCCTTGCCAAGCGCATCAACGCCCCGCTCGCCATCGTCGACAAGCGGCGCGAGCGGGCCGGCGAATCCGAGGTGATGAACGTGATCGGCGAGGTGCAGGGTCGCACCTGCATCCTGGTGGACGACATCGTGGATTCGGGCGGCACCCTGGTGAACGCCGCCGAGGCGCTGCTCGACCAGGGCGCAAGCGCGGTCCACGCCTACATCACCCACGGCGTGCTGTCCGGCGAGGCGGTCGCCCGCATCGCCGCCTCCAAGCTCAAGGAGCTGGTGATCACCGATTCGATCCAGCCGACCGACGCGGTCCGGGGCGGGCGGAACATCCGGGTGCTGTCGATCGCAACCCTGATCGGCGAAGCGATTGGCCGCACGGCGTCTGAAGAATCGGTGTCCAGCCTGTTCGACTGACGACGCCTTCAGCGG
This sequence comes from Rhodoplanes serenus, assembly GCA_945893085.1. GTDB lineage: Bacteria > Pseudomonadota > Alphaproteobacteria > Rhizobiales > Xanthobacteraceae > Z2-YC6860. The sequence continues at coordinate 5,291 of CAMDEB010000279.1, forward strand.
GCCGGTTGCCCGCTTCGCACGAATGCGAGTCAAGTTGTCGCAGTCTTCGCTGTGGACGGAGACTCGGTGGGGATTGTGCGATTCAAGCGAATCTTCAATGACTTCCAGCCGGCGGGGGGCTTTCGCGAACGGAATCCGGCCGGGTATAGTCGGTGCGCCGAGTGATTCGTTCCGCGGCGGTCAATCCAGTGTTGTGAGGAGGTCCTGCGTCAAAGTGTTCCGGCCCCAAGCGGGGCGTGGCGTTGCGTGTTGTGCGCGTGCGGTGGCTTGCGCACCAACCCACTCCCTGAAGAACAAGTGGAGCCGGCATGGCCCTGACCCAGGTTTCCGAGAGCCCGCGAGTCAATCCGCTCGACGTGGTCGAGCGCATCGCGGCGATCAACGACTGGTCGTTCGAACGCGCGGGTGATGACGAGATCACCCTGCTGATTGCCGGACGCTGGAGCGACTACCAGGTGTCGTTCACCTGGATGAACGACATCGAAGCGCTGCATCTGGCCTGCGCCTTCGACCTCAAGGTGCCCGAGCGCCGGCGCGGCGAGGTGCAGCAGCTCATCGCCCTGATCAACGAGCAGCTGTGGGTCGGCCATTTCGACCTGTGGACCAAGGACGGCATGGTGATGTTCCGGCACGCGCTGGTGCTCGCCGGCGGGGTCGAGGCCTCGGGCCAGCAATGCCAGGCGCTGCTTTCGAGCGCGCTGGAATCCTGCGAGGGCTATTTCCCGGCCTATCAATTCGTGGTCTGGGCCGGCAAGCCGGCGCGCGAGGCGCTCGACGCCGCCATGTTCGAGACCTCCGGCGAGGCGTAAGGCCCCGCCCTCCATCCAAACATGACTGTCATGGCCGGGCTTGTCCCGGCCATCTCGTTTAGGAGGGCACGAG
>CAMDEB010000280.1 GCA_945893085.1 Rhodoplanes serenus
TGGAAAGCGTGGACGGGCGGCGCCCGCCCTCGCTTCCAACAGGACCAACAAAAGCCGCAGACGATTCAAGATAACTGTCCTTCATGAGGGCCATTCCTTCTCGGTTCCAGTGGACAATGTGGTGTCCAAAGAAACCGGGGCCAGCTCAAGCTGTGACCCGGGGACAAGGCTTGCGACAGCTTATCGTGCAGAATTTTGCTCCAGGCGGCACAAAAATAAACACGGTCGATCGGTTGTACGGTTTAATCGAGCAAATCCCTTGCTTCGCACTGACCTATTCTGATCTTGACGAGGCAGCAGAGTTAATCCGAAATCGCTTTTCGACAAAGAATGCATCTTGGCGATCCGGCCCTGAGCCAGGGACCGAAGCCCTCAAACTAGATGTTGCAGTAGAAGTCCCGTCCGAGCGAACCCGCCCGCGCGCTCCGCGATTCGAACAGACGCCCGGCGTGATCTTGCGTACGATCGACGATGACCTTTTCCTGGTCAGGCCCGACGAGGAAGCGGTTTTCCACCTCAACGCGGTGGCAGCAACCCTCTGGCAGTTGCTGGAACGACCCACGACGATGGCCACCGCGATCGATGTCCTGCGCGAAGCTTTCCCGTTAGCCAATGCACGCCGAGTTAAACGAGACGTGCGAACTCTATTCGATACCCTGCGCGCCGACGGATTGATTCGTTTGTCGCCGGGCGAATAAGAAGGGTTCGATTCAAGCAAAAAAGCCGTATTGGCTAATCTGTCCAAGCGATTAGTGCAGATTTTTTTGGTGCCAGGGGCGGGAGCGAAGCTCGCGAACCGGGATATTTACGACCGGCGATGAGGGAATCTGGTTCTCGCCGCTACGCGGCACCCCAAGGGCTGTCCTACCCACTCGCGGGTCGCATGCTCGCAATCAACCGATCGATGCCGCTCGCGACCGCGCGCCAGTCGGCGAGCCAGTCGCGCGGGAATCGCACGGTGATGTCGGCGGTGCCAAGCCGCCGCTCGTGCAGGCACATGCCCGGCGTTGCCGCGATGTTGCGCGTGCAGCGCAGGAGGAAGCGTTCCGGCGCACTGGGATCGTGGATCAGCTCCTCGCCCTGGTAGGGCGTGCTGGCGCGGAAGTGGCGCACCTCCAACCCGTCGGGTCCGCCGACCGGGACGCCTTCGGTGTAGCGCGGGTAGATCACCTTCAGCCGTTGGAGCGGCGGCAGCGTGCCGTCGCTGCCGGCGATGGTGACGAACAGCCGTTCGCCGATGTTCGGCGGCGCCGCGGGCGTCGGCTTTAAGGCCGGGTCGGGCGGGGTGAGCGAGGGCCACAGGAACACCAGATCGATGCGCGACTGGGCGCCGGGGCGGCGTTGCATCGGCACCCGGATCGCCGCCGGCGGCACGTTGAACGGCACCCCGCCGATGGTGATCGGCAGCGACGGCGCGTCGGCCGACACTGGCTTGGGCTGCGGCCACAGCATGTAGGCGATCGGGGCGGTGGCCGGAGCCAGCACGGCGCCACCCAGGGCAAGCCCGATCAGGCGGCTGCCAAGGCTGCGTCGGGCCGGCTTTCGTCCGATGGTTTCGGCAAAATCCGTCATCGCCCCAGCCTGTTATGCCCCGAGCCCTGCGCCCGCCGCTGCCGGCGAATCGTCCTGCGCCATCACACCGGCCGTCCGTTAACCTTTCCTTAACGATGCGCTGGCGCAGCGGCCCAAACTCTGGGAAACCTCCGGTGACCGAGTACCGGTGAGGCCCCAGTCGTTCGGTGAGGCGTGAGTGTTGATGTCGCCTGAAGCGTTCCTGTCGACGATCGCGTCGTCGGACTCCCTGCATTCCCTGATGGCGCTCGCCCTGGGGTTTGCGGTCGCGGGCCTGCTGTCCAGCGGCTATCAGCTCCTGACCGAGCGGCCGGCGAGCTTCCGGCTGATCAACGGCGGTCCGCAGACCGCAACGCTTGCCGCGGTGCCGTTCCTGATCTTCGCCGCGCCCTTCATCATCATGCGCAACACCATTCGCGGCCAGCGCATCGAGCAGCGCAACTTCGGCTTCGCGATGCTGGCGACGCTGATCGCCGGCTTCTGGAGCCTGATGTCCGGCACCATCGTGGTCGCGGTGCTCGAGAAGGCCGCCATCCTGGTGGCCTGAGACGTCGTCTCGCCAACATCTTCTAGGCATGGCAAGGTCGCGCGCCTTAACGGAGCGCACGCATGCCGATCTACGAACTCGACGGACAGGCGCCGGAATTTCCGGCGGACGGCAACTATTGGGTCGCGGAAACGGCGGTGCTGATCGGCCGCGTCCGGCTCAAGAGCCACGCCAGCATCTGGTTCGGCGCGGTGCTGCGCGGCGACAACGAGTGGATCGAGATCGGCGAACGCTCGCAGATCCAGGACAATGCGACCCTGCACACCGACCCCGGGTTTCCGATGGTGATCGGCCGCGATTGCATCATCGGCCACAAGGTGATGCTGCACGGCTGCATCGTCGGCGACAACAGCCTGATCGGGATGGGCGCGATCCTGCTCAATGGCTCGAAGATCGGCAACAACTCGCTGGTCGGCGCGGGCGCCCTGGTCACCGAGGGCAAGACCTTTCCCGACAATTCGATGATCGTCGGCACGCCGGCGCGGGTGGTGCGCGCGCTCGACGAGGAAGCGCACAAGCGGATCGCGGCCGGCGCCGATAACTACGTGCGCCGCTGGCAGCAGTATTCCAAAGGCTTGAAGCGGATCGGTTAGAACGCGCTGCCGGTTGTCCTCAGTGTTATGCACCGGGGAGTTATGCACCGCGAAAAAATTTCGGTCGGCAACCCAAAGATTGTCGTCGCTTCCCCACCGGCGCTGACGCACACATTGAGCGATCTTCGCGAAATGCGGATTCGCAGGTGTGAATCACGTCATGGAGCCGGAACGAAGCCGCGGCCCGATCGTCGCCGATCTCGGCAGCAACGTGCGCCTTGCATTGCAGCAGGGGAACACGTTCTTCGTGGTGTGCCGCGACGGCACCGTGCATGCCGCGCATACGCCGGTCATTCTCACCAAGGAATCCGTGCAGTTTCAGGCTGGGGCGACCGCGGCACAGCTTCCGACCACGGTTGCATTCAGCGAGATCGCCGCGATCAAGCCGTGGTCGAGCCCGCCGCTCAGGCTGTCGGCCTGATCTACGGCGTTTGATGGCCGCGCGTCATGGCGGCGGGCCGCCGTGGCCCAGGTCGTTGGAGGTGATCAGCACGCCGTCGAAGTCGAAGTTGCCGCGATCGTATTTCGCGCTGGCCGCGCGCTCGATCTCGTTGCGGAAGCGCAGGAACAGCTGTTCGTTGGCGGCATCATCGGTGAACCGGGTGACGCCGCCTCTGCTCCGGAGCGCTTCGGCGGCGACGCAGCAGGAGACCCGTTGATCGCCGTCCAGCATGACGAAGTCGACCGAAAATCGGTTCGCGTCGTAAGGCTCGGTGCCTCGGGTCAGCGGCATGTTCCACCCCCCAGTGGCTGCGCTGTGCGATCGCGCGATCGTATCACGCGGTGGGGCCGAGGATGCAGTTCGCGCCGCGCCGATGTCGACCCCTCAAAAAGGTGCGGCCGGCGCCTGGGGAAGCGCCGGCCGCCACGAACCCGGTCGGGGACGGGGAGGGGTGGGGACGTGACCGGGGTCGCGTAGCTCCTATCGGTTGGACGCCGTGGCGACGGTCGGGCGCGGGTCGCTGAGCGCGACCCATACGTTCGGGTCACCCTGTGACTGGCGTTTGACAAAGCGGTAGCCGGTATCGGACCAGAGCAGGATGTCCTCAGCCTGGTTGTCGAGAACGAAGTCGCCCTTGTCGGTCTTCACGGTGAGCACGGCGTGGCCTTCGCCCTTCTTGTCGCGCACCACGGTGATGAGCAGCGCCTCGCGCGGCCAGCCGGCTTGCATCAGCATGCGGCGCTTGAGCAGCACGTAATCCTCGCAGTCGCCCTTGCCGTCATCGGGATAGGACCAGCGCTCGACCACGCCCCAGTGCTCCATGTCGGTCACCGGCTTGATGGAGTCGTTGGCCCATCGGTTGACGCGGGCGAGGTCCTTCCACGCCTTGGGCGTCAAAACGACGTCGCGCGGCGAACTGGGTGCGGTGGCGCACTCCTTGGGATGCTCGTTGCAGAACTCGACCCAGCCGATCGGCGGCCGGGAGGTTTCGCCGGTCGATACGTAGATCGGTCGCTCCGGCGCCGCGACCGCGCTCGCCGCGCCCAGCACCGCGATCATCGCGGCCGCCAGCGCAGCGCTCAGGATTGCCTTGGATTGAACCGACAACATTGATTGACCCCCTGTCCCGTCTTGTTGGGGCCATATTTCCCACAAAGCCTTTGTATTGCCGCTAATCTGCCCAAGTCATTTTGAAGATAAGCCAAGTAAATAGAGAAACGAATACTCAGATAATCTGTCGAAAATTCTCGTAAAATGCGGGATAACTTGATTTGAATAAAATTGAATCGTTAAGCACGCGCGGGCCATTCGGCCGTCGCCGCGACGGTGTCAAAGACGCCCGGTTAACCGCGATCGCGGTCGTGGCGTGAGCTTCGGAGATGATGGAGAGGGGGCTAGGAAGGCAGCGCGGCGGGCTCGCAGGGGCGCGCCGTGGCAAGACGGCGTTTACTGTGCGCCGACGTCCTCTTCCAGCGAGTCCGGATGCTGCATCCGGGTGAACTCGATGGCGAAGCCCTCGTCGAGGTGGCGGACCACCCGGCCCGGCACCTTGCCAATGCTGACCAGGCTGCCGACTTCCGGCCGTTCCTTGGTCGCGACCGCGGCGCCGGAGTTCGAGATGTCGATCAGCCGGACCCCGACATTGGTGCCGTTCGGCAGGATCAGCCGGCCGTTCGGGTTGCGCGGCGTGATACGGCCGTGGCGGCGGTCTTCCGGCAGGTTGAGGATGCTGCGGTTGGCCAACCAGGTGAGCTGGGCGGCGAGCTTGTCGCGCTTGCGCGCGGTCGCGCCGATGGTCATGGCAAAGCCGTTCGGCAGATGGCGGGCGATCGTGCCCTCCAGCCGGCCGAGATGATCGACATAGGCAATGACGCGTTCACCCACATTGCCGCCCACCGGGGCGATCACGGCCATGCCGCCGGGCGACATGTCGACGACCTGGCAGGGGAACTCGCGGCGGTCGGCCAGCATATAGCGGCCCAGCAGGTTGACGCGGACGCGCTGGTGGCGCCGGCGCTCCTGGGCATGCGTGCGAATCGTCAGCTTGGCTTGCGGCAGCGCCATGCGGCGGCAGACCCCCGGCACGATGGATAAGTGCCGAGACTATTCACGTATCGTTAAAGGGTCGTTAGACTAACCGGCGTGAACACGGCGAACCGGGCGCCTAGCGGGCCCGGCCACCGTCATAAACCGTCAGGCCGTGCTTGATGCGACCGCTCGCCGCAACCACCCGGGGCGGGGCAATCGTGTCGATGCCACCACCAATATGGCGGAACATGCCGAGCGCGAGCGGTCCGACCGACTTGGCGCCGAGCCAATAGGGCGCCGCCATCGGCGCCATGGCTCCCAGCACGCGGGCATCGGCCCGCGACTGGTGCGCGAGCGGCAGCAGCATCAGTTCCAGCCCGACCGCCAGCACCGCGTCATCCCCGGTGGAGCCGGTGACGCTCGCCACCACGCCGACCTTCTCCTCCATCACCACGGCGAGCAGCTCGCGCATGGCGGTCTGGCAGGACTTGTCCCACAGCTTGACGAAGCTCTCGCCCTTGAGCTCGCGGCCGAACAGCGCGCAGAGCCGGGTTCCGGCCAGCCGGAACGGATGATTGGTGATGGCATCGGCGGCCAGCACGAAGGTGTCGCCGAGCACCTGGCGGATCGCCGCCGGCTCGATGTCGGCGCGATCCGGCGCCAGCCGCTCTCCGCGCCGCTCGTTCCAATAGGTGAACAGGTCGCGGTTGGACGGGTGTTTCATTATGGCCCCCTGTCTCGCCATCGCGCATCTGCGCCCGGGCTTTCTGTCCCCGATCGGGACAACCTCCCGGTGCGCCGGCGATGGTGAGGCCAAAGGAGCAGGGCGTGTGCCGCGCCCGCGCCAAGCTGGCGCAGACGCCGGGATCTGCTGCGTTAGCGTTAAATCCGCTCGGTCGTTGGCATACCGCCGACGTTTTCCTAAGTTGACCTCGGGTTCACACGACTTCGCCGGTCGGCTGCTCACCGATCGGCGCTCCAATTCC
>CAMDEB010000281.1 GCA_945893085.1 Rhodoplanes serenus
GCGGATCGCCGGAGAACGTCATCATCACCGAGGTCGCGGGCTTCTGCATGAACGGCCGCAGGTTGCGGAAGTCGGGGGCGCCGAACGTCGTCATGGTCATCGAGGTCTGCACGCTCGGCGCGATCACCACGCCGCGCAGCCAGGGATCGTCGAGGCGCTCGCCAGTCACCGGGCGGACGCCGGAGCCGGATGTCGCCGCGGCCGGCTTCAGCGCGACCGAGGCCGCGCCGCGGCGGGTTACGACGGCGGCGGCGCGCAGCAAGTTGGAATCCCGCTCGATCGTCGAAGTCGATTCGGCCTGCGCGGCATAGGCGAGCGCGAGGTCGGAGGGAACGCGATCGGCGGCGGGGCCGAGGCTCGCGGTCATGTCGGGATCGGCGGAGGCGGTCTGTTGCAATGTCACGCCGCGCCGCGAACCGGAGATGCTGAGGGCGGCGAGCTCAGGCGGGGCGTCCGGCAGGCCCTGCCAGTAGCCGCGCGCGGAGATCACCTGGTTGGCATTGAGCGAAGCCAGCGTGGTCAAGCTCGACGGACGGGGCGCGGGCGCGGGAACCCGTGTCTCGGTGGCGGATGCCACCTGATAGATCGGCCGCACCGGCGGCAGCGGGATCGGCCGGCTGTCCTCCGGCGCTGCGGTCGCGACGGCGGCGGGTGCTGGGGTGGGTGCTGCGGCTGGCGCCGGGCGGCGCAGGGTTGCGGCGGTCTGGCGCGCGGTGGCGGCGTCGCTGACCTCTTCCGCGTCCGGCGCGTTGTTGCCAAACAGCGAAGCCAGCAGGCTGCGCTGCGGCCGCTCGGCCGGGCGATGAGCCACGCCACGCTCGACGTCGGCGAGGGCGAGTTCGTAGCCGGGCAGCGGGTTGCCGTCAGCCGGAACGTGCACCGTGCGCCCGCTCGGGAACACCTTCACGAGCTGCTCACGGGTCATGCGCGGCCAGTGGCGGACGCTGCCGACGTCCATGTGGACGAACGGCAGGCCGGACGTCGGATAGTAGCCGACGCCGCCGCCCTGGATGCGCAGCGCGGCCGCGCGAACGTCGGCGACCTCGGCGCTCGGAATGGAAAAATCGATGGCCTTGCCCTGCATGTGCAGGGAGGTGCGGGCCACGCCGCCGCTGCGGCTGCGCAGCATCGCGTTGGTGGCCGGCGATCGATAGCCGCAGACGACGTGGATGGGACCTGAGGCTTTCACCTCGCGATGGACCTCCCACAGCATGTCGAACAGCTGCGGGTCCATGCGGACCTCTTCCTCCTTGCGCCAGTCGCGCAGGAACGCGTTCAGCTTTTTCAGCGCCGCGTCGTCGAAGCGGCCGTTCTTCTTGTAGGTGATGGTGAGGTCTTCGTGGGTGTGGATGTTGTGCAGCGAGATGCTGCGGTTCTCGCCCAGCGCCTTGGCGTTGCCGTGCAAGCCGAACATCACCAGGACGACCGTGAGTCCGAGTCCGGCCCGCGAAGGACTGAATGCAAACCCTGCCTTGCGCGCGGCACCCACCTGCACGTGCGATCCCACTTCACTGTCGCCCAAACGTACCCGACGGCCGGCGGCCGCAGGCATGGCTAACGCAGTGTTATCGGGAAGGGTTAATGCGGACTTACTGCCCCCGCTCCCCCACTTCCACCCCACTGCCCATACGGGGGGGAGTATGGCGAAAAAAGGCCTGTAAAATCCAGGGGTATCGGGACACTACGGGGGTGTGGAAAAGCCTGCGGGCCGGGTCGCCCCGGCCCGCAGCATCCTGAAATCGCCGCTTCTAGCGGAAAATCTGCTCAAACAGCGCGAACGGGCTGCTGACGCCGGCCGCGCTGTTCAGCCGCTGGCGGTCGCCGCCGGTCGGCTTGAAGTTCGGGTCGGCCGGCCGCTCCACCGCGACATCGGCCACCATCCGCTCGCTGCCCTTGAGCAGGGCCAGAACCTGCTTGTCGAGCCCGTAGATGTCCTCGCGGATCTGCAGCTTGCCGGCGTCGTCGACGAAGGCGGTCTGATAGGAGATGTGGACCGGGATGTGGGTCTGGAAGTCGATCTGCCGCTCCTCGCCGCCGAACATCTTGCGCAGGCTGTCCTGGGTGTGGTTCCCCCGCAGCGCCGCGAACGACAGCAGCACCTCGGCATACTTCATCGGATCCTGCACCCGCATGCAGCCGTGGCTGTAGGCGCGTTTGTCATGGGCGAAGTAGTGCTTCTCCGGCGTGTCGTGCTGGTAGACCAGGAACTTGTTGGGGAAGTTGAAGCGGATGCGGCCCAGCGCATTGCGCTCGCCCGGCGGCTGATAGACGCGGATATCACCACCGTTGCGCTCCACCCGCAGCCCCATCTTGTCGAAGATGGCCGGGTCCGAGGTTTCGTAGATCGGCAGCAACTCGTTGTAGATGATCGACTGCGGCACGTTCCAGGTCGGATTGACGGTAATGAACTTCATCGTCTCGGTGAGCAGCGGCGTCGCCTGCGACGGCTTGCCGACCACGACGCGCGTGGTCCAGGCCGGCGTGCCGTTGTTCACCACCCGCAGGTGGTAGTCCGGGATGTTGAGCGCGACGTGGACCTTGCCCAGGTCGCGCGGCATCCAGCGCCAGCGCTCCATGGTGGCGAGGATCGCCTGCAGCTGCCGCTCGTGGCTCGGGCCATTGAGCGCCTCGATGGTCGCGGCGTTCAGCTGGCCGCTGACCGACAGGCCGTTCTGCTTCTGGAATTTGGCGACCGCCTCGGCGAGCGGCTTGTTGTATCGGTTGTCGGCCTCCGCCGGCAGGCCGAGCCGCTCGCGCAGCATCGGCACGCGCGGATCGATCATGAAGACCTCTTGGCCGCGCCGGTCCTTGCCGTAGCGGAGCAGCGGTCCGCTCTCGATGCGGGCCGGGCCGGTCTCGACCGGCGGGTTGCGCATCTCGGCGAGTTTCGCCTTGAGCGCCTTGTAGCCCGGCTGCGGCGGATTGAACGCGGTGAGCGTCCGCGCCACGTCGCTCGTGGAAGCAACCTGGCTCAGCACGTTGGCGGGATCGAACTGGTCCTTGTATTCGATGTCCTTGTTGACGCGCGACCAATGCACGCGGCCGTTGATGGCGTGGCGGGCGTAGGTCAGCAGCATCAGCGTGAATTTCAACTCGGCGTCGGCCAGCCCCTCGGCGGTGCTGGCGGCGAGCTCGGGCACCGGATAGTCGTTCGGGTCGAGCGCATCGGCCTCGATGGTCTTCAGATACGCGATGACGGCCTGAGCGCGGCTGCTCGGTGCGCCGCCCGCGATCCACAGCGGTGCGAAGCGATTGTTCTGGTACAGCGCCACGACCGCGTCGCGCTCGTTCTTGCGCGAGATGGTGCGGTCGAGCTGCTTGCTGGTGACGAGTTCCTTGAGCTTGTCGGAAATCTGGCTGTCGGTGCCGGTGAAGCTTGCGGCGGCGGGACGGGAAATGGCAGGGCTTGTAACAACTGGGCTTGTAACAACGGGGCTTGCGACGGCGCTTTCGGCGACCGGGCTTGCGACGGTAGCGTTCGCGTTATCGCCACTGCGCCTGGATGGCTCCCTGACGGTCGGCGGCGTCGTCGCCGGGAACATCAGCACCGGCGAGGGCTGAGCGACGTTGCGGCGCGTCGGCTGAGCACTGGCCCCCGGCGCCACCGAGCGGTTGCGCATCGAGTCATCCGCTCCGGGCATCGACGGCTTGACCATGCTGCGCGGTCCGCCCGCGTCGGGCAGCGGCATCGCGTTCTGAGCGCCCGCGGTCGTTGCGGCTGCCAGAACCAAGGCAACAGCGGTGCCGGCCAGGATGCCGAGATTTGCACGTCGCATCGAATCCTACCTCCAGGTCGTCGAGGTCGACCTCGGTCGACTCTCGAATGGGCGGGCCAGCGGCGCCAAGCGCACGCGGGTCCGCCGAGCGGTCACAGTCTTCGCCCTTGCGCAGATGATAAGCCGTTCAGGGCGATTCTAGACCAGTCGAAATGCCGCGACTTGTCAGCATAGTTACCGCACGGCCAGGACCTCGTCCGGAGCGTCGGATTTATCGTCAATGCCCAGATTTTCGAGCTTTCGGTACAGGGTCGAACGCCCGATCTGCAGCCGGCGGGCGACCTCCGACATCTGGCCGTGATAATGGGTGATGGCGTAGCGGATGACCTCGGCCTCGATTTCTTCGAGCGGGCGGATTTCGCCCTGGCCGTCGACCAGCCCGAGCATGCCGGGGCCTGAGAACGCGGCCGGCGTCGCGTCGGGGGCGGTGCTCGGCCCGATATCCAGGAACGGCGGCACTTCGATCATCGCCGGCACCACCGAGCTCTCCAGCACCATGGCTGGCGGCGCGGTCGCGATCTGGGCGGCGATCTGCGGGAATTCGTCCGGTCCGATGCTGTCGCCGTCGGCCAGCACCACGGCGCGGAACACCGCGTTCTCGAGCTGGCGCACGTTGCCGGGCCAGCGGTGGTGGCCGAGCAGCGCCAGCGCTTCGCCGCTGACGGTGCGGATGCGCTTGCCCTCTTCGACCGAGAAGCGCGCCAGGAAATGCCGCACCAGGTCGGGAATGTCCTCGGAGCGGTCGCGCAGCGGCGGCACCGCGATCGGGAACACGTGCAGGCGATAGAACAGGTCCTCGCGGAAGCGGCCGCTCTTCACGTCGGCGATCAGGTTGCGGTTGGTGGCGGAGATCAGCCGCACGTCGACCTTGACCGGCTTGCGCGCGCCGACTGGCTCGACCTCGCCCTCCTGGATCGCGCGCAGCAGCTTGACCTGCGCCGAGAGCGGCAGTTCCCCGACCTCGTCGAGGAACAGCGTGCCGCCCGAGGCTTCGACGAACTTTCCGAGATGACGCTCGGTCGCGCCGGTGAAGGCGCCTTTCTCGTGGCCGAACAGGATCGATTCCACGAGGTTGTCGGGGATCGCGCCGCAGTTGACCGCGACGAACGGCTTCGCGCGCCGCTCGCCCTGGCCATGGATCGCGCGCGCGATCAATTCCTTGCCGACGCCGGATTCGCCGTCGATCAGCACCGGGATTGCCGAGGTCGCGGCCTTCTCGGCGGTGTGAAGCACCGTCTGCATCAGCGCGCTGCGGGTGACGATGTCCTTGAACGTGAGCGTGCCGGTGCGGCTGCGCTTGATGCGGCCGAGCTCGCCTTCGAGGGCGCCGGCGGCGAGCGCGTTGCGCAATGAGACTTGCAGCCGTTCGGCGCCGACCGGCTTGACCACGAAGTCGGCGGCGCCGGCGCGCATCGCGGTGACCACGTTGTCGATGCCACCGTGCGCGGTCTGCACGATCACCGGAACATTGAGCCCGGCCTCGCGCATCCGCGCCAGCACGCCGAGACCGTCGAGGTCGGGCATGACGAGATCGAGCACGACGCAGTCGAAGCGTTCGGGATTGGGTCCGGCGAGCAGGGCTGCGGCCTGGTCGCCGCTCTCGGCGACGATCGGCTCGTAGCCGAACTTGCGCACCATGTTGTCGAGGAGGCGACGCTGCACCGGATCGTCGTCGACGATGAGAACGCGTTCGGCCATCACACACCTCAAACAACTGACTGTGCCGTTTCGGGGCACTTTCGCCGAGTTGCCTTAAGGGGGTGTTAAGTCCTGACCAACCCTTGGCGAACCTCAGGACCGCGCGCGGCGGCGCGGGCGCCGCGGCTTGGCGGGCGTGTGGTTGTGGCTGTGCGAATCGGTCGCCGGCACGTAAACGACATGACCGTGGCGCACGCCGCGCTCGGCGATGACGTGGTTGGCGAACGCCTGGACCTCGGCGCCGCGGCCTTTCAGCACCGAGACCTCCATGCAGCTCGCCTCGTCGAGATGCACGTGCAGCGTCGCCTGCGCGAGATCATGGTGCTCGTGAAAATCGCGGGTCAGGCGCTTGGGCAGTTCGCGCGCCTCGTGGTCGTAGACGTAGACCAGCGCCGCGACGCAATGCTGCGAGCCGGCAACCTCATTCGCCGCTTGCTGCAGCCCGCTGCGCGCCAGATCGCGGATCGCCTCGGAGCGGTTCTGATAGCCGCGCGCCTCGATGATGCGGTCGAGGTCGGCCATCAGGTCGTCGTCGAGGGTGATGGTCACGCGCTGCATGGACGCCTCCAACGGATGGAGACGGCATCATAAACGATAAGCTCGCCACGTCATTCCGGGGCTCGCGCCCCGGAATGACAGAGAGGGCAGGATTTGCGCGCTACTTCGCCGGCTCGACCTTGTAGAGGTCCG
>CAMDEB010000282.1 GCA_945893085.1 Rhodoplanes serenus
CGTTGCTTGCCTTGCGCGTGACCCCGCATGTCAACGACGCCTATCTGACCAATCTCGTCGGCGACTGGGACACCTACTACGCTACCAAGCGCTCGTCGGCGACCCGCAAGACGGACCGGAAGAAGCGCAAGCGCCTTGCCGATCATGGCGAGGTCAAATTCGTCACCGCCACCGATTCCGCCGGTATCGTGCGCACGATCGATGCGTTGATCGAGGAGAAGCGGAAGTCCTACGCCACGTTGGGCGTTGCCAACATGTTTGAATGGCCGGGATACCGGGATTTCTTCGTCGAGATGGCCAGCCGTCCGCAGAGCCGCGGCCTAACCCATGTCAGCCGGTTCGATGTCGGCTCGGTAACGGCGGCGGCGAACTACGGTCTGATGTTCCGTGGCCGCTACTACTACATTCTGGCCGGCTACGACGACGGCGAGTTGGCGCGGTTCGGTCCGGGCTCGGCGCAGCTCATGGACCTGATGCGCTATTCCATCGAGGCAGGCATCAAGCAGTTCGACTTCACCATCGGTGACGAGCCCTACAAGCGCGAATGGTGCGACGTCGAGGTCAAGCTGTTCGATCAGGTATCGCCGGCTTCGTTGCGCGGCTGGGTGATCGCGGGGCCGATGATGGGCTTGCGTCTGTTCAAGCGCTGGGTGAAGCGAACGCCGGCCGTGTGGTCCGCGGTACGCAAGGCGCGCGCGATCCTCGGATCGCTGCGCCGCTAATCTCTCACGGACGCCAGATCAGCAAATGCAGGCCTAGCCGCCGTTTGGCGATCAGGAACAGCAGACCGGATTCGACCACGAAGGCCGCGGCGGTCGCGATCGCGACGCCCATGCCGCCATAAGGCCCTGCCAGCACGATGCAGCCCGTCAAGTTGACCACGAACGCCGTGGCGTAGGCCAGCGCGCAAAGGCGTTGCTGGCCGACCATGTTGAGCAGCCGCTCCGCTGGCCCGACCGCGGCGCGCGCGATGAAGCCCAACGCCAGAACGAACATGAACGGATAGGCCTCGACGAATTTCGGTCCGAACAGCCACAGCGTCGGCTTGCCGAGCACCAGGATCAGGACGATAGCGGCGAGCGACGGCCAGAAAATCCAGCGCACCGATTTGGCGGCGAATTCGGCCAGGCCTTCCTTGTCGCCGGCGACGTGATAGGCGGTGAACCGGTGTGCCGCGGTGCCGGCGACGGCGAAGTAGATGAAGGCGACCAGCGCCAACGTTTTCGACGCGGCATAGTAGTGCGCGACCTCCTCGGGGCCGCGGAACTGTTGCAGCACCAGCACGTCGGTATAGATCAGCAACGTGTAGAAGCCCCACATCGTCATGATCGGCAGAGACGTCGCGAACCAAGCCTTGAAGTCGTAGGTCTTGGGTCCCGATGGCACCGCCGTGGCCAGCCGCCGCTCAAGCATCACAAGCTGGACCAGCGTCATGATCCAGATCGCGATGGCCAATGCCGCTATGGTGGCCGTTGCGTCGACCGGAAAGCCGAGCGCGTACATGGCGCCGATCAGCAGCAGCAGACCGATCGGCCGCAAGATCGAATGCGGCACCAATGCCAATCCGATCCAGTTGTACGATCGCGCGATGCCGTCGAGCATGAAGGAGAACGAGTAGAACGGCATCGCCACGCAGGCGAGATAGAGTGGCATGATCGCATGCCGGTCGAGCGACGTTTCCAGCAGGCGCACGATGAACGCGCCGACCAGCGAAACGGCGGTGGCCGTGCCGAAGGCGACCCATCGGCTGCCGGTCAGGAATCCACGCAGGCGGTCGAGGGCGCCGAGCTGCGTGTATTCAGGAATAAAGCGCTGGGCGGTCAGCGGGAACGCCAGGTGGGAGAGCTCGCTCGCCACCAGCAGCCAGGTGCTGACCATGACGTAGACGCCGAACTCGAAGCCGCCCATCCAGCGGGCGAGGAGGATCTGCGAGAGGAAAACGATCGCGGCGCTCATCACGCGGATGATGAAGGCCGCGCCCGCCATGCGTTGTGTGGGTGCGTGCTCGCCGGCGAGCCAGGCTTGCACGCGCGCCGGCATGCGGAACAGCGGGCGCCGCGCGAGAGGCACTTTGGCGTCGGTGAGGGCCATGGCGCGCCATGGAGGCCCGCAAAGCGTTAACGAGAGGTTAATGCGCGGTCTTTCGGCCCTTCGTCAGCCCGCCACCGCGATCTCCAGCGGGAAATCGTCCACCACCTCGCGCCCATCCTTGGTGATGATGAAGGTGTGGCCGAGGAAAATGCCGAACATGCCGTCGGCGGTGATCGGGTTCGGCTCGGCCATGATGACCATGCCGGGCTTGAGCACCATGTCGCTGTCGATGCCGCCGATGTGGTCCGCGGTGATGTGCGGGCTGTCGGTGACGATGTCGATGCCGTGGCACTGGGTCGGGCGCGACTGGTAGCCGTTGTCGCGGAAGAACTTGCTCGCCTGCCGCATGTTCTCGCACGGCCGGCCCGGCAGCATCTCGGCGACGATCCTGTTGTAGCCCGGCAGCATGATCTGGTCCCAGAACTTGCGCACCATGTCGGTCGGCGGGCCGAGCGTGATCGGCGAGCCGATCTGCGCGGTGTAGCCGCGGTAGCCGGCGGCCAGCTCCATGTTGATCATGTCGCCCTTCTGCAGCACGCGGCCGGAGGGCCGCGGGTTGCCGAAGATCAGCGCCGGATTGTCCATCGGCGTCGAGCCGATGATGAGGAAGTCGATGTCGCCGCCGCCCTCCATGATCGCGTTGGCGGCCGCGGCCTTTAGCTCGTACTCCTTCACGCCCGGCCTGGCGCGCGCGACCATCGCTTCCATGGCGCGCTGGCAGAGCACGCCGGCCTTGCGCACGCAGTCGAGCTCTTCCGCGCTGTGAATGACGACGAGGTCATGCAGGAAGCCCTTGGTGAAGACCAGCTCGGCGTCCGGCAATTCCTTGCGCAGCGTGTTGTATTGATTCACCGGCAGGTAGTCGCCGTGCCGCGGATCGACCTCCATCAACCCGATGCGCCCGCGCTCGAGCTTCAGTTCGCGCAGCCGCTCCACCATCACCTGGGCGTACTGGCCGTTGCGGCTGTGGCGCACGTCCTTGACCGCGATCTCGACCTGCCGACGCACCGCCTCCGCATGGGTGCCGCCCATCGAGTAGATCATGGTCGGCTCGCCATCGAGCGGCACCAGCACGTAGCAGCACAGCGCGTGCCACTCCCAATGCCCGGTCAGCCAGCCCATGCCGCCTTGGAAGCTCCAGTGGCTCGGCCCGCCCGGCACCACGACGGCGTCGAGCTTGTGGTCGCGCATCTTGGCGCGCAGCGCGTCGTAGCGGCGCTTGTATTCGGCGGGCGAGAACTGCTCCCACACGCAGTCGCGGTAGTACGGCGTGTCGCGCATGTTGGCGAACGGCAGCGACTGGTCGAGCTTGTCGCGGACGACGCTCCAGGTCTGCGGGCCGAGCGGTCGGCGCGGTTGCTCGTTCATGATGTCGTTCCTTCCCGTTTTCGTTCGTTCATCGTCGCTTCAATTCTGATCCTAGCAATCCAGCCAACGCTCCGCCGCCCGGGGGTTTTTGTTTTTCGGGCGCCCCGGTGAGCCCGCATCCCTGTTTTCCGTTTCCCTCGAACGAGGGAATGGAGCGCCGGGAGGCGCCAGGGCGCTGACGAGGCGCCCTTTGGCGGACCGCTATCGGGGGTCCGCCGCGCGCTCACGGCGATGGCTCCGTTACCGGAGGTCGCCGCTTACGGGAGCGCGCGAGCCCACTGACGGGGGGCCCAGCGCCTCCCGGCGCTCCACCGCGGCGGTTTGGTTCGGATCAGCTCCATCCGCACCTCGCCACCGCTCCCGATCGTCACGAAGGACTCGACGTCGCGTCGTTCGATGGATCGAGACGGCATGAGATTAAGGGCGTGGGAGAGAGCGGGGATAAGTGTTCACGGAAATGTGATTATATTCCTTGGACTGTAGCCCGCATGGAGCGAAGCGGAATGCGGGATAAAATCAAGCATGGTCAAATACCGGCGCAATTTCATTCGGGCGGAACATATTTTTTCACGGTGACGCTTGCGGACCGGCGTTCGTCCGCATTGGTCGACTACATCGGCTCGCTCCGCGCCGCATTCCGGCTTGCAAGAAGTGAGCGGCCCTTTGCCGTCGATGCGATCGTGATCTTGCCCGATCACCTCCACGCGATCTTGACATTGCCGCCAGGCGATTCGGATTTCTCCGGACGATGGCGGAGAAGCAAGAGTGCATTCACCCGGCGCGCGGTTGCCGCGGGTGCGGCGGCCGAGCGCAATGAGAGGGGCGAATACGGACTATGGCAGCGACGATTCTGGGAGCACACCGTCCGCGACGACGGCGACTTCGCGCGGCACGTCGATTACATACACTTCAATCCGATCAACCATGGCATCGTGACTCATGTGAGTGAATGGCCGTACTCGTCATTTCATCATTATGTGCGACGGGAACTGTTGCCCGACGATTGGGCGGGAACAGTCGATGAGATTGGAAACGGCTATGGCGAGAGGAAAGGCTGACCCCGGATTTCGCTTCGCTCCATCCGGGCTACGATCAGCGGATACGATCTCTACTCCACACACTTCCCAATCGTCACCCGCCCACCCGCCAGCTCGACCGCTTCGCTGGCGAGCTTCATGTTCGACACCTGTTCGACGGTCGGCTTCTTGCCGGCCTCGACATCGCCGTTGGCGACGCTGTTGTCGATGGTCCACTGGGTCCGCTTCGGGTCGAAGCCTTCGTTGACCGACCAGACGCAGTTCTTGATCAGCACGTCCAGCGCGTACTCGACCGCTTCCTTCGGCTTGGTTGTCGCCTCGACGATGATCGGGATGACCTTGTCGCGCTCCCGGTACGCGGTGCGATTGGCCTCGATCATGGCGGCGACGGTGTCGCGCAGCAGCGCGCGGTCGCGCGCGATCCATTCGGTCGAGGCGCCATAGGCGTTGAACATGTAGAGCGGCATCAGCTCGACCAGTTGAACCAGCAGGTTCAGCGTCGGCTTCTGCTTCTTGGCGAGGAACACGTCCTCCGGATGCAGCGCGACGCCGTCGATCTGGTTGGCGATCAGGCCCGGCAGCCGTCCGGCGGTGGGCGAGGGGATGAACTGCGCGTCGGCTTCGGTCAGGCCGGCCGACTTCAGCACCTCGCGTCCCATGCGCCAGTTGAAGCCGCCGACGCCACCGCCGGTGGCGGAGAGCCGCTTGCCCTTGAGCTGGGCCGCGCTGGTGACACCCTCCTGGACCATGTAGCCCTGCGGCATCCGCGGCGCCAAACCCCAGATCTGCTGCACCTTCAGGCCGCGGCCGATCGAGACGTCGTTGACGCTGACGATGGCGGAGCCCTGCGCCGCGGCCACCGCCGAGGTCTGCGACTGGCCGCCTTCGAACTGCACGATGTTGGCGTCGATGCAGCGCTTGGCGAAGTAACCGAGCGCCTTGGCGATATAGGGCGAGGTGTGCACCACGTTCGGCGGCGCGACCGAGACCCCGACGTTGATCTTGCGCATGGTCGGGCAGTTGGGGGCGGATTGCGCGGAGGCGTCGACCGCCGAGGCCGCGATGAGCGCTGCGGCCGCGGCCGCGAGAACAAACGTCTTGTCGGGATTCCGGGTCATCATCGATTCCTCCGCATCTGACGCGTTTTGGTTGATGCAGCATAGAAAGACGAGGCTACCCCGCACAAGCCACCTGACATGTCGCGAATTCGGGGCATTGGCAATGTCGGAGAGCTTACGAATTAACGTAGCTTTGCGGAAAGCGTTGCGGGGCTCGCGCAACCGGGCCTAATGGCGCACGTCTTCAACCTTATGAGGTTGCCCATGCGACAATTTTTCACCCCCACGGCCGCGGCCGCGACCCTGTCGCTTTTCATGCTGCTGGTCCCGAGCGCCAGCGCCATGACGGTCGGAACCGCGTCAGGCATCCAGCAGGGCCTCGCCGAAACCAGCGTGGTCGAGCAGGTGGTTCGTGTCTGTCGCCACAACTTCTTCACCAGCCGGCGCGAATGTTGGACAGACCGGAGCCGGCCGCCGACAGTGTGCCATCGCGTTCGGGGACGGGACGGAATTGTCCGCCTCGACTGCTACTAGCGCGTAGCAACCATTAAGTCGCGGCCGAGCTTTCGGTCCATGGCGTACCGC
>CAMDEB010000283.1 GCA_945893085.1 Rhodoplanes serenus
CCGAGGTCGATGCCGATGACCTTGCCCATAGTCCTTGCCTCTCCTTTGCAGCAGGCCGGCCGGGCCCTTGCGGCTCCCGATGGCTCATCCGCGGACCACCCGCGAAGGCCTTGTCCGACCCCCAAAAAACGCGCTGACGCCGCCCCCTGCGACGTCCTGGCTCATATAGGAGGGGGCACGTGCGCCGCAAGGACTTACAGCCAGGAGAGAGACCCGACGGGGCCGATCCGGCTCGGCGCCGGCGGCCACGCCGGGCCCGGTCTCGAAGGTTCGACGAGCCCCCTCGGCGGTCTCCACCGTTACGGAGTCTCCTGGAGATTCTTGGCCGACGTGTCGATGAACAAAAACAGGTTGGAGCTGAACATTCCCAGCATGATGCCGGTGTAGCCGATGACCGGGACAAAGCCCGCCGGCACCAAGCCGGCCAAGCGATCCCGCAACATCAGAATGAGGTTCCGTTCGTCGGCCCATTCCGTCTTATCGAGGCATCGGCACGCCAGCTCGAACGTGCTTTTCCAGAAGTGCAGCACCGGAATCCCGGTGTGATGCTCGACCGGAAAATATCGGTTCGGAACGGTGATGAAGATCTTGCTTGCTACCCGCGCCAGCTCGGACACGAAATGCGCCTGGTGCTGCGCGCTGCCGACATGCTCCAGCACGGCATTGGAAACCGCGATGTCGAAAGCCTTGTCGGCGAACGGCAGCGGCTGGTTGGCCTCGATCCGGCGGTACGCGACCTTCGGAAAGGCGGCATAGAACTCGCTGCCCGGTCCCAGGCCGAGCGCCGTAATTTGTTCCGGGTGCGGATACTTCCGCTCCAGCACGTTGGAGACATCGTTGACGACATCCGACACGCCGACGTCGAGAATCCGATCGTCCGGCGTAGGACGGCAATGCTGGATGAAGTCGGCGTAGATGCGATCGCGCGCCGCAATGGCCAGCCGCTCGCCCACCGAGCGCGGCGCCGCAACCTGGTAATACCTTTCGTCTTCGACCATGTCCCGGCGCGACAAACGATGTCTCCGTCTGTCTATGGCTTGATGCGATACACGGCGAATGCCTGTCCGGACCCGTTGCCGACCGGCTCAAGCCAGTTCGGAACGGCGCCGGCCTGCAGCCGGCCCCAGAGACTGCGGCCGCGCTCGGGCTCGACGAGGCCGTCAGGCGGCCGCGGGCCACAGAGCATGACGTAGGCGGCGCCGACCTGGGTCAGGACCTTGCGCGCCTGCTCCGGCGGCTCGGACAGGCTGCGGTGGGCGGCGATGATCCCTTTCGATAGATGATGATAGGGGCCGGCCAGGACCGAATGCGGCGTCAGCGCCAGCAGGAACGGCCCGTAGCTGATGTCGGCTGCGACCAGCCCCGGCGGCAGTTCCGCCAAGGGCGCGAAGTTGGCGGTGCGCAGGCAGGCCTTGCTGGCGGGCCGGTCGAAGGCATCCTTGTCGTTGAAACCGGCGGCGTGCGCGATGGTGATGGCGCCGGACGAGAGCGCCAGCGGCGTCAGCATCAGCGCCGTCGCCAACCGCGCCACCAACGACTTGAGCCGCAGCGCCGCGAACAACCGCAGCGCCATCGCCGCGACAATCGGCATGCCGAACCAGATCGCATAGGAATAGGCGCGGATCGCGCCCAGCATCACCAGCACCGCGAGCGCGAATACCGCCGCCGCCGCTAAGAAACCGCTGTCGCGGCGCACATCCCGTTGCCCCAGCATCACCACGGTCGCGAGCACCGCGACCGCCGGAAATGCGGCGATGGCGGCACCGGTCAGCGGATTTATTCGGAACACAGCGAGCAGCGGCTGCATTTCGCGCACCTCACCAAGCCAAGCCGGCCAGATCGCCGGATCGACCATCGCAAATGGCCCGCCCACGCAAAGCGGCTCGATCAACAACAGCACCGCGCCCGTGCTGCACGCGGCCGCGGCGATGGCGACCATGCGCGTGAGCTTCTGCTTATGCGCCAGCCAACCGGCAATCGCCAGCACCAAGCCGCCGCAGATGACCGCGGCGAGCGTGTTGATCGCGATGCTGTCGCAGGAATGGCGCAGCCAATGCTGCGGGCCGATGGTGGCGAAGAAACCCGCGAGCGAGCTCGCCGCCAACCACAGACCGTACGCACGCAGATCGGCGGCGCTGTCGCGGTCAAACACATAACGAAGGGCGAACGCGGCGCCGCACGCGGCGAGATAGGGCACGGACTCAAAGCCGATGACCAACGCCGCTCCTGAGAGTGCGCCGGCCGCCCGAGGCCCCCACCGCAGCCGGTCCGACCAGACGGTTGCAGCCACGGCGAGCATCGTCAGCGCGATCTGGACGTTGTGATGGTCGATGCGGCCCGGCGTGAATTGCTGATAGGCCGGCACGCCGACCAGCGCGAGCAGCAGCGCCACTGTCGCCGCGTCACGTCCGGCGATGCGCCAGGCGATGGCCGCCATGCCCGCGATCGTCGGCAGCAGCCAGAGCAGCGGCCACCACGCCCGCATCAGGCGTTCGGCCAAGGCGCCATCGGTGAACAGGCCGAACAGAAACAGCAGCGCGGCAAGTCCGGCATCGATCAGGCGCGACCAGTGGGTGTCGTAGCCCTCCGGCGGCTGCATGCGCGCCTGATGCAGATCGAACCATCCGCTCAGGAATCCTGGGCCGCCGAGCCAGGTCTGCAACTGGGCAAGCCGCATGGCGTCGTCGGTGTCGAGCAGGGTGTCGGCCGTCTGTCCCCAATGCTGCAGCAGCAGCAACAGCGCGACCAGGAGCCACGTCAGCGCGACCAGAGCTGGAAAATTGGGTTGGCGGAGCAAGGTTGCGGGCATCGGCCGAGCCATCTCCAAATGTGCCCCGAACCCAAACAGATGGCCGAACAGGGTTGAGTTTCGCTTAACGACCCCGCATATCGTGGGCATGAACCGCTGGTTTGCTCTCCGGTCCCTCGCCGCGCTCGCCGCGCTGCTGGCCCTGCTGGTCCCGGGGGCGGCCGATCCGCTTTACCCGCTCGGTTCTCGCCTCGGAATGACGCCGCCGGCGGGTATGGCGCTGTCCAAGACGTTCCCGGGCTTCGAGGACCAGACCAACAACGTCTTCATCCGGCTGATCGCGCTGCCGGACAAGGCCTACGCCGAAATCGAGAAGACCATGACCAACGACGCCCTGAAGAAACAGGGCATGGCGGTCGAGAAGCGCGAGCACATGACGCTTGCGAGCGGCAAGGGCCTGCTCATCGTCGCGCAGCAGCAGTCCGACCAGCTGCGCTTCCGCAAATGGCTTCTGGTCGCGCCGATCGCCGACCTGACCGCGATGATCTCGTTCGAAATTCCGAATGCGGCGAAGGCCGTCTATCCGGATGCTGCAATCCGCGCCGCGCTCACCAGCGTCACGGCACGATCGATCGTGCCGCCCGAGGAGCAGCTCGCGCTGTTGCCGTTCAAGATCGGCGAGTTGTCCGGCTTTCGGATTGTCGGCGTCGTGCCGGGCCGCGCCATTCAACTGACCGAGGGGCCGCATGACGTGATCGAGGAGATCGACCAGCCGCACATGGTGGTCGCGGCCCAGCCGGGCGGCCCGCCGCAGCCCAGCGACCGCGGCAATTTTGCGCGCAACATGATGTCCGGGCTGCCGAACCTCAAGGAGCTGCGCATCACCGGCTCGGAGCCGATGCGGCTCGGCGGCCAGCAGGGGCACGAGATCCGCGCCGAGGCCAGGGACGTCAAGACCGGCGCCGACATCGAGATCGTGCAATGGCTGCGGTTCGGCAACGGCGCCTATATCCGGATGGTCGGCTTCGCGCCGAAGACGGCCTGGCTGCAGGCGTTTCCGCGCTTCCGCGCGGTCCGCGATGGGTTGGAGCCGAGATAGCCGAAGGCGGCTACTGCGCGCCGGAATTGTCGTTCGCGGGCGGCTCGGACGGCGGAGCCTTCGGCCCGCCCTTGGACACCGCGACCATCGCCGGACGCAGCACCCGATCGCCGATCAGATAGCCCGACTGCACCACCTGGATCACGCTGCCGGCGGGCACGCTCGGGTCCTCGACCTCGTACATGGCCTGGTGGCGGTTGGGATCGAATTTCTGCCCCAAGGGATCGATGCGCTTCACGCCGTGCTTCTCCAGCACGTTCAGAAGCTCGCGCTCGGTCAGGTCGACGCCGTCGACCAGCGGCTTGAGGCTGGCATCCTCCTTCACCCGCGGATCGTCATCGAGCGCCTGCAGCGCCCGGTGCATGTTGTCGGCGACGGTGATGATGTCGCGCGCGAACGCGGAGATGCCGTAGAGCCGCGCATCGCCGACCTCGCGCTCGGTCCGCCGGCGCAGGTTCTCCATTTCGGCGAGCGGGCGCAGCAGCCGGTCCTTGTACTCGGCGGTTTCCTTGCCGAGCGTGACAATGAGCTCGGCGGCGGTCGCCTCGTCCGATCGGGCTGGCTGTTCCGGGCGCGCTGCGGTGTCGTCCGAAGGTGGATTCGTGGTGTCGTTCATGGTGTCCGGGATATCAGGGCTAAAGCGTCAAAAATCAAGCACTGATCGCCCTCACCCCGCGATCAGCTTGCCGACCACCTTGGCGGTGTAATCGACCATCGGGATGACGCGGGCGTAGTTGAGCCGGGTCGGCCCGATCACGCCGATGACGCCGACGATGGAGCCGGCCGCGTCATGGTAGGGCGCGATGATGGTCGAGGAGCCCGACAGCGAGAACAGCTTGTTCTCCGAGCCGATGAAGATGCGAACGCCCTCAGCCCGCTCGGCCCGGCCGAGCAGGTCGACCACCTCGCGCCGGGTTTCCAGGGCGTCGAACAACTGCCGCACCCGCTCCAGGTCTTCCAGCGCCTTGAGGTCGTCGAGCAGATGCGCCTGGCCGCGCACGATCAGCCGGCGCTCAGCGCTTTCGCCGCCGGACCAGCTCGCAAGCCCCGCCTCGACGATCTTCTGCGTCAATTGATCGAGCTCGGCTTGGCCCGCCGTCATCGCCCGTTCGAGCTCGACCTTGGCCTCGGCCAGCGTTTTGCCGCGAACGTGCGAGTTGAGGAAGTTGGTCGCCTCGGTGAGCGCCGACGACGGCAGCCCGAGCGGCAGCGGAACGACCCGGTTCTCGACCTGTCCATCATCGCCGACCAGCACGACCAGCGCGCGCTCGGGCTCCAGCCGCACGAACTCGATGTGCTTGAGCCGCACGTTCGACTTGGCGGCCAGCACCACGCCGGCGGCGCGCGTCAATCCCGACAGCAGGCCGGAGGCCTCGGTCAGCACGCTCTCGACCGACTTGCCGGCGCCGGCGACCTGCGCCTCGATGGCGCGGCGGTCGTTCTCGTTGATGTCGCCGATCTGCATCAGCGCGTCGACGAAGAAGCGCAGGCCCTGCTCCGTCGGCAGCCGGCCGGCCGAGGTGTGCGGCGCATAGATCAGGCCGAGCTGCTCAAGGTCCGCCATCACGTTGCGCACCGAGGCCGGCGACAGCGGCGTGGTGATCAGGCGCGCCAGATTGCGCGAGCCGAGCGGCTCGCCGGTCGTCAGATAGCTCTCGACGATCTGGCGAAAGATCTCGCGCGAGCGATCATTGAGCTGGGCGAGGCTGACCTGCGTCGCACCGATCGGGACATCCTGGGCCACGCGAACGCTCCATTCAGACCGCAATCACAATTGTCCATTCGGACGCGGGAGCGCAAGCCTGACGGCCTGTTCCCCCGCAATCATCGCTGTTAGCCTGGACCCCAACACCAAGCCATGGGAGGGCGACATGAAGGCGCTGGTAATGGTCTTGGCAGGGGCCGTCGTGGCCTTTGCTCTCGCGACCTCGGGCGCACAGGCGCAGACCGTCATCGACGAATGGGCCACCGCCAAATTTCCGGCGGCACCGGCGCTGAAGCCGGTCAAGATCGTGCCCGGCGAGACCGCGCTGCTGGTGATGGACTTCACCAACCAGACCTGCAGCCAGCAGCGCCGGCCGCGCTGTACCGCATCGGTGCCGAAGACGCTGAAGCTCGTCACCGAGGCGCGCGCCAAGGGCGCGCTGATCATCTACAGCGTCGCGGTGGCGAACTCGGTGCCGGCCGACATCCTCAAGGAGTTGACACCCGCCGCCGGCGAGCAGGTGCTGCCGCCGCTCGGGCCCGACAAGTTCATCAACAGCGACCTCGAG
>CAMDEB010000284.1 GCA_945893085.1 Rhodoplanes serenus
AAGCGGGCGGCCGCCGCGCGCAAGGCAGCGCGAGCCGCCACCAAGCGCAGCAAAAGGCCAGCCGCCAAGCGTCCCCGGAGCAAGCCGCGCAAGTCCCGGTAGCCGACGCCCCGTGCCATCGGTGCCTGCCCGCGAGCCGAGACAGCCGCGTTTTTCCCGTTGTAGACTGCCCGGAACGCAGAACCCACGGAGGAAACTCGCCATGCCGGTTGCGAAGGTGCGCGGTGTCGACATCAATTATCAGGTCCTCGGGACGCGCGGACCGTGGATGGCGCTGTCGCCCGGCGGCCGGCGTGCGATGGAGAACGTGCAGTCGCTGGCGCAGCGCATGGCCGACGCTGGCTATCGCGTGCTGATCCATGACCGGCGCAATTGCGGCCTGTCCGACATCGTCATCGGCGGCGAGCAGTCGGAGTACGAGGTCTGGGCCGACGATCTGTTCGAGCTGCTCAGCCAGTTGAACGCGATGCCGGTCATCGTCGGCGGCGGCTCCTCCGGCTGCCGGCTGTCGATCCTGTTCGCGCTGAAATATCCGCAGGCCGTGCGCGCGCTGCTGCTGTGGCGGGTCACCGGCGGACCGTTCGCGGCCGGCCGTCTGACCGAGAACTACTACGGCCAATACATCCGCGCGGCGCAGAGCGGCGGCATGGCGGCGGTTTGCGGGCTCGATCACTTCAAGGAGCGCGGCGAGGCCCGCCCGGCCAATCGCGCCAAGCTCATGGCGATGGACCCCAAGGTCTTCATCGCCGCCATGGAGCGCTGGCGCGAACAGTTCGCCAAGGGTGCCGAGTTGCCGATCATCGGCGCGAGCGCGGCAGACCTCAATTCCATCAAGGTCCCGACCGTGATCATTCCCGGCAACGACAAGACCCACGCCCACAAGAGCGCCGAGATCGCGCACAGCATGATCCCCGGCAGCGAGCTGTACGACCTGTTTCCGGGCGACCTCGACGTCGATCTCGTTCCGATGGAGGACTGGGCCCACAAGGAAGGCGAGATGGCCGCGATCCTCGCCGACTTCCTCAAGCGCAAGCTGGCGATGGCAGCCTAGACCGCCGGCGTCCGGAGCGCCGCGCGGCCCGCGGCGCTGCACCACATCCGCCATGCGCCCACGAGGCGCTTGATATTCGCTTTTGTCCCTGCCCCGGGGCGCGCCGTCGTGGTACGCCACGCCCTTCGCAGCAGAGACTCCGAACCGTGACCGCATCCGGCAGCGTCGAACGGCCCACGCGCGAGCCGCCGACGCGGCAGGAGCGGATTCCGCTCGCCATCCTCTACATGATCGGCGCCGGCGCGGTGTTCGCCTTTTCCAGCGCGCTGTCGAAGGTGCTGGTCGAGACCTATCCAGTCGGCGAGGTGCTGTTCACCCGGGCGCTGGGCGGCCTGATCGCCTGCTCGCTGTTCATCCTGCCCGCCGCAGGCTTGGCCGTGTTCTACACCAGACGGCCCGGCGCGCACCTGATCCGCGGCGCGTCGCAGACCTGCTCGCAGTCGCTGCTCCTGATCGCGTTCAGCATGATGCCGCTGGCGAGCGCAACCGCGATCAACTTTTCGTCGCCGCTGTTCGCCACCCTCGCCTCGGCCTACTTCCTCAAGGAGCCGGTCGGCGCGGCGCGCTGGGCCGCGCTGCTGGCCGGCTTTCTCGGCGTGCTGATCGTCACCAACCCCGGCGCCGACACGTTCCAGCTCGGGGCGATGTTCGCGCTCGGCAACGCTTTGCTGTTCGGCACCGTGACCGCGGGGGTGCGCGGCATGACGGCGACGGAATCATCCGACACGCTGACGATGTATCAGTTGCTGATGCTCTCGTTCGTCTATGCGCTGTCGCTGCCGTTCGCCTTCGTCACGCCGACGTGGAGCGACGCGGCTTGGCTGATGCTCAACGGCGGCGCCAACGGCGTCGCGCAGTACTGGTGGACGCGCGCGATCCACATGGCGCCGACGGCGGCGGTGGTGCCGTTCCAATATCTCACGCTGGTGTGGGCGATCGGCTTCGGCTTCGCGATCTGGGGCGACGTGCCGACCGCGAGCCTGCTGCTCGGCTCGGCGATCGTGGTCGGCTCCGGCCTGTTCCTGCTCTGGCGGGAATCCAGGCACGGCCGCGCCCCCGCTGTCACGAAATAAACAATGGCCGGGCGTTGTCGCCCGGCCGCCATGTCATCGAAAGACGATTTAGTTCGCCGCGAAGCAATAGATCAGGCCGTCGCCGCCGGTGCTCCGGAGATCGGCCTGGGTGCAGCCGCCGCCCGGTCCGCGCGAGAGATGCGACGTGTTCCACGACAGCATCGGCGGCGACGTGTCGAGCCCTTGCCGGTCATCCCCGGCGTGCCAACATTTTCGTGAACCGAGGCGGGAAGGACGGGTCGAACGGGATTCGTCCCGATCACAATCCCGCCAGCGCCTTATCGTAATAGGACATATCGAGGTACTTCTCCGGCGCGGGCGGATTGCCGCCCCATTGGCCCTCGATCTCGGCGCGCAGCTTGAGCACGTTGCGGAATCCCGCCATGTCGATCTTGGCGTCCTTGGCGAAGCCGGTGGTCGGATGGCTGACCGTGGCATAAGCCCGCGCTGCGAGGTCCGGCGTCAACTTCAGCCGTTCAACAAGGAGCGCCGTCGCCTCAGCCTTGTTGGCAGGATCAAGCAGCCAGCGGCGCGCCTCGACGATCGCTTTGATGTAGCGGACCAACGTATCGCTGTTCGCCTTGGCCCAGTCGCGCATCACTGCCGTGCAGTCCGACTGATAGGCGCCGATCGACTGGTAGGCCGGGCCGAAGTCCTTCAAGCCGGCAGCGGTTGCGCGGAAGACGAACGGTATGCCCATGATGCCCGCTAGATTCGTCTTGTCTTTGGTCATGGCCTCGAGCCGCTGATCGGTGCCGCCCACCGATTTGGCGACGTAGTCGCCCTTATTGAGGCCGCTGTCCTTGAGCGCCTTGTAGAGCAGCAGCGCGAAGGCGGTGTTCGGCGCATCGACGACGACGGTCTTGCCGCGCAGTTCGGCCAACGAATTGATCTCGGGCTGGACGATAATCTGGTTGAAGCCGTGATCGCCGCCGGTGACGATGACCGTATCCGCTTTGGCCAGTTCCACCATCGCAACCGGATTGTCGGACGCGGTATGGATGATCTGGTGATCGCCCTTGGCCAGCCCTTCGCGCTGGGTACGCGAGTTCGGGGTGTAAAGCAGCTCCATCGCGATGCCATGCTTGGCGAACAAGCCTTTGTGCTGGGCGGCGAAGATCGGGAAATTCGTGATGCCCGGGAACGTCATCACCTTGAGCGTGGGCGTGCCTTGCGCCTTGGCGCCGGGCGCGCGTCCAACCGCGGCACCGAGCGCGAGAGCGGCACCACTGCCGAGGAGAACTTTGCGTCTGGTCGATTGCTTGGGCATGCTTTCCTCCCGTAAGAGCCGGCTCTGGCGGCCGATGCCTATACGTTCGCGCCGCGTGGTGGCGGCGGTCAAGAGGCGACCAAAGGGTTGACGGCAGCGCGCGCGCTTGGCCTATAGGCGGCCGCATGCCCAAGATCACCTACATCGACAATGACGGCGCCGCCCGCACGGTCGAGGCCGAGGTCGGATCGACCGTGATGGAAACCGCGGTCAACAACGACGTCCCCGGCATCCTCGCAACCTGCGGCGGCTCCTGCTCCTGCGCCACCTGCCACGTCTATGTGGACGAGGAATGGTTCGACAAGCTGCCGGCACCGGAGCTTGAGGAACTCGACATGCTCGACACCGCCCACGACCTCGAACCGACGTCGCGGCTGTCCTGCCAGATCGCGGTCAGTGAGGAACTCAATGGCCTCACGGTAAAAACTCCGCCGCGGCAGATTTGAGCCGACGCAACCGCCTTTCGCCGGGAGCGCCGGTTCACTACCATTGCCGGGACAGCTGCCTGGGCCATATCCGCTGGCCGCAATAGTTCAGGAGAGTGGAGTGACGATGAAAGCAATTCTGCTGGCGGCGATCGGATTGGCGCTCGCCTCCTGCGCCGGCGTGTCCGGTCCCAAAGGCAACGACACCGGCGGCATCATCCCATGGTCGCCGGAGAACGAGCGCCAGGCGCTGTGGCTCGCGGACAACAATTGCCGGGCCTACAGCAAGTACGCCAGGATCAGCAGCATCAACCGGAACTACGGCGATTACATCGGTTACGTCTGCCTGTTCGAGCGGCCGCGTCGCAGATTCTGAAAACCGACGCAACTGGCTCGTCGTGCGGGTGGCGGCGCCTCAGCGCGCGGGCGCGTCGATCGGGTAACAGTTGCGCCGGCCGCTCGACATGCATTCATCGGCCTTGCGCGCGTCGAGCAGCCCGTTCATCAGCCAGATGCCCGCGCCGGTGATGACAAAGGCGGCGACCAGCAGGAAAACATTCGCCTTGCGGCGATCCCGGTCATCCTCTTCCGGGCTCTGTTCCGGGTTTGGGCGTTGCTCGTTGTCCGGCATTGCGCTGGCGACGCCCGGCTAGGACGATCCGCCCGCGCCCTCGGCGGCGCGGCCGCCGCCTTGCGGGGAGGCCATCGTTTCCTTCACCTGGGCCATGAGCTGCTTCAGCGTGAACGGCTTGGGCAGGAACGAGAACTGCTCGCCGGCCGGGAGACTCTTCTCGAACGCTTCCTCGGCATAGCCGGACACGAAGATGATCTTCAGGTCCGGATTGCGCTTGCGCAGCTCCTTGAGCAGCGTCGGCCCGTCCATCTCCGGCATCACCACGTCGGAGACCACGAGATCGACCTTGCCGCCGGCACGCTCGAACACTTCGAGCGCCTCGACGCCGTTGCCGGCGTCGAGCACGCTGTAGCCGCGCGAGGTGAGCCCGCGGGCGTTGAGCGCGCGCAATCCTTCTTCGTCCTCGACCAGCAGGATGGTGCCGTGGCCGGTGAGATCGGCGGT
The DNA here is from genome assembly GCA_945893085.1 of Rhodoplanes serenus. Classification (GTDB taxonomy): domain Bacteria; phylum Pseudomonadota; class Alphaproteobacteria; order Rhizobiales; family Xanthobacteraceae; genus Z2-YC6860. The sequence goes on from CAMDEB010000284.1 coordinate 4,898, forward strand.
CCGCGCCGGCGGGGCGTCCTCGACCGCGGCGAAAGCGTCGGCAATGCCGGGCGCGTCGGTCTGCGGCATCTCGTCGGCCGCCTCCTCGGCGGTCGCGACATGGCGCGGCAGGAAGATGCGGAAGACCGCGCCCCGGCCCGTCCCCGATTCCGGATAGATGAAGCCGCCGGTCTGCTTGACGATGCCGTAGACGGTCGAGAGTCCGAGGCCGGTGCCCTTGCCGACCTCCTTGGTGGAGAAGAACGGCTCGAAAATCTTGTCGATGATCTCCGGCGGGATGCCGGCGCCGGTGTCGACCACCTCGACCAGCACGTAGTCGGCGGCCGGCATGCCCTTGTATTCGGCGCGCTGGCTGTCCTCGGCGGCGACGTTGGCGGTCCGCACCAGCAGCTTGCCGCCGTCGGGCATGGCGTCGCGCGCGTTGACCGCGAGATTGACGATCACCTGCTCGAACTGGGAAATGTCGGCCTTGACCGGCCAGAGATCGCGGCCGTGCTTGACCTCGAGCGAAACCTTCTCGCCGATCAGGCGCCGCAGCAGCATGGTCAGTTCGTTGAGCACCTCGCCGAGATCGAGCACCTGCGGCCGCAGCGTCTGACGCCGCGAGAACGCCAGCAGCTGCCGCACCAGGCTCGCCGCCCGGTTGGCGTTCTGCTTGATCTGCATGATGTCCTGAAACGACGGATCGGTCGGCTTGTGCGCGTTCAACAGGAAATCGGTCGCCATCATGATGGCGGAGAGCACGTTGTTGAAGTCGTGCGCGATGCCGCCGGCGAGCTGGCCGACGGATTCCATGCGCGCGCGCTGGCTCACCTGGTTCTCCAGTGTGCGCTGGCCGGTGGTCTCCAGCGCATAGACGATCGCCGCTTCCGCGTCGCGCTCCTCCTCCTCGACCGCGGAGACATAGAAGCGGCCCCAGCGCTCGGCCAAGCCGGAGAGCGCCGCGTCGACCGGCGGAATATCGCTCTGGCCCTCGGAAGCCTGGCGGATCGCGGTCTCCAGCGTCTCGCGGTCGCGCTCGGACACCACCGAGAGGATCGAGCGGTCCTCGCCGCCGTCCTTCAGCGTCGCCTGGAACAGCCGCACGAACAGCGCATTGGTGCGCGACACCTTGCCGGCCTTGTCCACGGTCGCAATCGCCATCGGCGTGTTCTGGAAGAAGCGCATGAAGCGCACCTCCGCCGCACGCTGCGGATCGGTGGCCTCGCCGCGCGCGCGGT
>CAMDEB010000285.1 GCA_945893085.1 Rhodoplanes serenus
GAGGTCGAAGATCATGCCGGCGTGCAGATCCTTGAACAGCGCGTACCATTCAGCGCCCTGCAGGCGATCGATGGTCTCGATCGCGCCCTTCGCATCGTTGGCGCCGTAAAGCGTCCAGCCCGTGAGCAACGCCGCGGTGAGGTCGGTGATCTGACCACGCACCGACTGGGCGAGGTTCTGGCGCGCCACCTGGTATTGCTTCTGCTTGAGCGCGCGGACGCCAAGAACGAGACGAGCGATGCGGTCGTTACGATCGAGCTGGACGACCCGCTCGGCCAGACGCACCGCTTCATCGACCTCGCCGTTCGCCAGCATGGAAAGGAAGGCACGCTCCAGCAGTTCGCTGTTGCGCGGGTCGGCCCTGAGCGCGGCGCGGTAATAGGCTGACGCCGCCGCCGCATCGCGCTGCGTACCAGCATGGCGCGCGGCAAGATAGCTGCCGGACGGCGACATGCGGGCGAGCTCGTGCAGCGAGGGCAGTTGCGAACGCGACTGCCCTCCTTGCGTGGTCCCCTGAGCGGCAAGCGTCGCCGGCGCCGTCAGAACGGCTGCGCCGAGCACCACGCCGGCGAGGCGGCGAAACAGGGTCAAAACGGTCACGAGTTGCTGATCTCCATGGGCCTGCCGCAGCGCAGCACGCTTTGAGTCGGCCGCAGAATGGCCTTTTTGGGCACCGCCCGCAAGGACAGCCCCGATTGAGTCCGGCACCGTCCACGTGATTGAAACGGTGTGGCAGGATCGTGGCCGGTGGCTCAAATCGCCATCACATATTTGGATAATTCGGGCCCCCGCCACCTTCCGGCGGCACCCAGGTGATATTGCGATTCGGGTCCTTGATATCGCAGGTTTTGCAATGGACGCAGTTCTGCGCATTGATCACGAATCGCGGCTGACCACCCTCCTCGACCCATTCATAAACGCCGGCCGGGCAATAGCGCTGCGAAGGTCCGGCATAGACGTCGTACTCGGAGGCCTTCTGCAGGGCCATGTCGGTAACCTTGAGATGCGGCGGCTGATCCTCCTCATGGTTGGTGTTGGACAGGAACACCGAGGAGAGCTTGTCGAAGGTGAGCTTGCCGTCGGGCTTCGGATACGCGATCGGGGAGCATTGCGCCGCGGGCTTCAGCGTCTCCGCGTCGGGCTTGCCGTGGCCGAGCGTGCCGACGAGCGAGAACCCGAACGTGTTGGTCCACATGTCGAGAGCGCCCGAGGCGACGCCGGCGAAGGTGCCGAGCTTCGACCACAGCGGCTTGGCGTTGCGCACCCGCCATAGATCGTTGCCGATGTCGGACGAGCGCCATGCCGCGTCGTAGTCGGCAAGCTCGTCGTGCGCGCGGCCGGCGGCAAGCGCGGACGCGACCTGCTCCGCCGCCAGCATGCCCGACAGCATCGCGTTATGGCTGCCCTTGATGCGCGGCACGTTGACGAAGCCGGCGGCGCAACCGAGCAGCGCGCCACCGGGAAACGAAAGCTTCGGCACCGACTGGTAGCCACCCTCGGTGATGGCCCGCGCGCCATAGGACAGCCGTTTGCCGCCCTCGAACGTGTCACGGATGCGCGGATGGGTCTTGAAGCGCTGGAACTCGTCGAACGGCGAGAGATACGGATTTGAATAGTTGAGATGGACGACGAAGCCGACCGACACCAGATTGTCGTCGAAGTGATAGAGGAACGAGCCGCCGCCAGTCGCATTGTCGAGCGGCCAGCCGAAGCTGTGCTGCACCAACCCGTTCTGGTGTTTCGCAGGCGCGACCTGCCAGAGCTCCTTCAGGCCGATGCCGAACTTCTGCGGTTCGCGGCCTTCCGCGAGTCCGAATTTCGCGATCATGGCTTTCGACAGCGAGCCGCGCGCGCCTTCCGCGAGCAGCGTGTATTTGGCACGCAGCTCCATGCCACGGGTGAAGCCGTCTTTGGCCTCGCCATTCTTGCCGATGCCCATGTCGCCGGTGGCGACGCCGACCACCGCGCCATTTTCGATCAGCACCTCGGCCGCGGCGAACCCCGGATAGATTTCGACGCCCAGCCCTTCCGCCTTGGTGGCGAGCCACTTGCAGACGCTGCCGAGCGAGACGATGAAGTTCCCGTGATTGCTCATCAGCGGCGGCATCAGCAGGTTCGGCAGCCGCAGCCCGCCGGATTGGCCGAGCCAGTAGAACCGGTCGTCGGTCACCGCCGTCTTGATCGGCGTGTCCTCGCTGCGCCATTCGGGCAGCAGGCGATCCAGCGCAATGGGATCGATCACCGCGCCTGAGAGGATGTGGGCGCCAACCTCGGAGCCCTTCTCGACCACCACCACGCCGATGTCGGGCGAAAGTTGCTTGAGCCGGATCGCCGCGGCGAGCCCGGCGGGACCCGCGCCGACAATGACGACATCGAACTCCATCGCTTCGCGGGCGGGCAGCTCGGCCATGACGGTCTCCTTCTCCTTGTTCTTTTTCCACGTTTGCGCGAGCGTCACAATCGGCCGCGTGATAGACACGGGCCATGTCCCCCGATCGCGCCAAGTCCGCCCGCGAGGTCCTTGCCTTCTATGTGGAGGCGGGGGTGGACGCGGCCATCGGTGAGACCGCAAACGACTATCTGTCGGCTCCAGCCCCGGCCGCCGCGCCGCCCGATGCGCTATCTGGCGGCGGCGACACACCCGCCGCGCGGCCCGCCCTCGTGATGCCCCGGAATTTGGAGACCAAAGGCGGCGCAACGCCCCCGCCTGCCATCCCCGAGGCCGCGGTCATGGCCGCCCGCGAGGCCGCCCGCAGTGCCGCCAGCCTGGACGAGCTGCGCGACATCCTCGACCGGTTCGACGGCTGCGCGCTGAAAGCGACCGCGAGCCGGCTGGTGTTCGCCGACGGCAATCCGCAGGCGCGCCTGATGTTCGTCGGCGAAGCGCCCGGCCGCGAGGAGGACATCGAGGGCCTGGCGTTCGTCGGCCGCTCCGGCAAGCTGCTCGACCAGATGCTCAAGGCGATCGGCCTCGACCGCACCCAGGCCTACATCGCCAACATCGTGCCCTGGCGGCCGCCGGGCAACCGTACGCCGACGCCGGTGGAGACGCAGATCTGCCTGCCGTTCATCCAGCGGCAGATCGAGCTCGCCAATCCCGACATCCTGATCTGCATCGGCCAGCCCTCGACCGCGGCCCTGTTGCGGGTGCAGGGCATCATGAAGAATCGCGGCCGCTGGTTCCCCTACGACACCGGCACGCGCGAAATCCGCGCCATGCCGATGCTGCATCCGGCCTATCTGTTGCGCACGCCGATCGCGAAGCGGCTCGCCTGGCGGGACTTCCTAGCGATCAAGAAGGCCTTGGGCTGAGACACCTGCGCGCTCGCGCGAAGGCCCGGCCGCGCATTAACCTGAACGCGCGAAAATCCAGAGCTTGGCCGCTCGCTTATGGCAATGTCGGTGCATGTCTGGAGTAACCATGTCCGGAACCACGCAAGGATCTGCGTTCCATCGCGTCGGCGCCGTTGCTGCGCTCATTGCGTTTGCTGTGCTCGCAGTGGACACCGCGAGCGCGCAATTCTCTCAGCAGCGGCCTCAACAGCAGAAGCAACGGCCGCAGCCGTCACAGCCGAATTCGGCGCAGCAGAAGCAGCCGGACCCCTCACAGCAGCATTGGGTCTGGTGCCTAAACGAGGGCAAGGCATTTCCCGCCGATCAGGCGATCAGCGGTTGCAGTGCGTTGATCCAGTCGCGCAAGGAATCCGGCAAGCGGCTCGCGCATGCTCACTACAACCGCGGCATCTCCTACCGCGCCAAGAACGATCTCGACCGCGCGATCGCAGACTTCTCCGAGGCGATCAAGATCGACCCGCGCGAGGGCGAATATCTCAACGACCGCGGCGCCGCCCATCACGCCAAGGGCGATCTAGACCGCGCCGTTTCCGACTACGACCAGGCGATCCGGGTCAACCCGAAGCTGGCCGAAGCCTTCAACAACCGCGGCTCGGCGCTGCAGCGCAAGGGCGATTTTGCCCGCGCCTCCGCCGACTACGGCGAAGTCACCAAGCTGCAGCCGACCAACGCCGAGGCCTGGAGCGCCCGCTGCTGGGCGCGAGCGGTCGCCGGCCGTGAATTGCAGCAGGCGGTGTCGGATTGCGATCAGTCGCTGAAGCTCAAGCCCAATGCGGCCGATACGCTCGACAGCCGCGGCTTTGCCTATCTCAAAATGGGTAAGATCGACAACGCCATCAACGAGTACAACGCGGTGCTGAAGCTCGACCCGAAGCTGGCGCCGGCGCTCTACGGCCGCGGCGTGGCGCGGCTGAAAAAGGGCGACAAGAACGGCGGCAGCGCCGACATCGCCGCCGCCAAGGCGATCAATTCGAAAATCGGCGAAGAGATGGCTCGCTACGGGATCCGCTGATCGCGCGTCGCAAGCGGCTTCGGCCTTAACAACACTCGCGCCACGATGGGCGGCACGCGCAGCCTTACGCAGGGTCGCTCCTGTTATCCGCCCAAGGCGAATTTGATTCCAAACAACACCGCAAGCACCACCACCGCGGGCTTGGCCTCCGCGATCTTGCCCGAGAAGATTTTCGCCAGCACATAGGTGATGAAGCCCAATCCGATGCCATCCGCGATCGAGTAGGTCAGCGGCATGGTCACGGCGGTGACCACCGCCGGCGCGTATTCGGTGACGTCGTCCCATGTGATCTCGGCGAGGCCCTGAGCCATCACGCAGGCGACGAACAAGAGCGCCGCTGCCGATGCGTAGCCCGGCACCATGCCGGCGAGCGGCGAGAACAGCAGCGCCAGCAGGAAAAACATCGCGACGAACACCGCGGTCAGACCGGTGCGTCCGCCGGCCGAAACACCGGCCGAGCTTTCGATGTAGCTCGTGGTGGTCGAGGTGCCGATCAGCGCGCCGAACATCGCGGCGAAACTGTCCGAGATCAGCGCTTGGCGCATCCGCGGCAGATTGCCGTCCTTGTCGAGCAGTCCCGCCCGGTGCGCGACGCCGATCAATGTGCCGGCGTGGTCGAAATTGTCGACCAGTAGGAAGCTGAACACGACGATGACGAACGTCTGCTCGAACAGCCGCGAGAAATCGAGCTGCAACAGCGTCGGTGCGAGCGACGGCGGTGTCGAGACGACGCCGCTATACTGCGTGAGCCCAAGCGGGATGCCGATAACGGTGACGATCAAGATGCCGAGCACCGTGCCGCCGATGATCTTGCGGTGATTGAGTGCGACGATCAGCACCAGACCCAGCAGGCAGAGGATCGCCGGCCATTGCTTGAGGTCGCCGAGCGTCACCAGCGTGGTTGGATGGGCCACCACAATCTTCGCCTCCTCGAGCGCTATGATGCCGAGGAAAAGCCCGACCCCGGCCGAGATCGCGAACTTCAGGTTTCTCGGGATCGCGTTGATGACGTATTCGCGGATGCGGAAGATCGAAATCAAAAAGAACAGCACGCCCGAGCAGAACACCGCCGCCAGCGCCTGCTGCCAAGTGTATTTGTAGCCAAGCACCACGGTGAAGGCGAAGAACGCGTTGAGTCCCATGCCCGGCGCGAGCGCGATCGGATAATTCGCGTAAAGGCCCATCACCAGCGTCGACACCGCCGCGGCGACGCAGGTCGCGACGAACACCGCGCCCTTGTCCATGCCGGCATTGCCGAGGATCTGCGGGTTGACGAAGACGATATAGACCATCGTCAGGAACGTGGTCGCGCCGGCGATGAATTCGGTGCGAACGGTGGTGCCGTTCTCCGTCAACCCGAACCTGCGGTCGAGAAAGCCGTTCGTGCGCGTCGTCGTATCGCTCATGGCGAGCCCCCCTTAGGCCCCGGAAATCGCCGGCCGCCGATCATAGCGGTTCACGGCCTGCACGAACATTGCCCTCCGGCCTCCTTGCACAATTGCCTGGCAGTGCAGAAATGAGGTGTACGGTCCCGGCCGGTGGCATTGCAGCCTCAGGATGTCAGCGATGGATATCGATCCCGTCTGTACCGCGCCCGGTTCTTTGGACACAAGTTTGATTTAAGCGACGTGCTTCATGTTGGCTTGCTCCCAGGCAAGACGGGTTTTGCGCGGGCTGCGTAGCCCATTTTTCTCAATGAGCCACTCGACGTTGTAGAGTTCGAAGAACTTCC
>CAMDEB010000286.1 GCA_945893085.1 Rhodoplanes serenus
CGTCGAGGAGGGCGAGATTCGCGGCATCATCGGCCCAAATGGAGCCGGAAAGACCACACTGTTCAACGTTATCTCCGGTACGTACAAACCGACCAGTGGCGAAGTCTTCTTGAACGGCGAACGGATCTCCGGACTCCGACCGAGCCGTATCGCCGCGAAAGGCGGAGTGCGCACCTTTCAACGCACCGCCTTGTTCAAGGATTTCACGGTGCTGCAGAACGTTTCGATCGCGCGCCATTTGCTTGCCAATGAAAGCCTGCTGGGCGCTGTTTTCGGAACCGCGCGCCGCATGGAGAAGGCACACGAGGCGCGTGCTCTTGAGATTCTCGAGTTCATCGGTCTTGCCGACATCAAGAACGAGCTGTCACATAATTTGCCTCATGGCCATCAGCGGGCTCTCGGCGTCGCGATGGCGCTCGCGACCGAGCCTCGCCTTCTGATGCTGGATGAGCCGGTGGCAGGGATGAACCCGCAGGAAACGGCTCGCATGACTGAGCTGATTCGCAAACTGCGCGACGAGTGGAAGATCACGATTTTGCTCGTCGAACATGACATGCGAACGGTTATGGGTCTTTGCGAGTACATCACCGTTCTGAATTTCGGACACAAGCTCACCGAGGGCGCTCCAAAGGAGATCGTTTCGAACCAGGAAGTCATCGAAGCCTATCTCGGGTCCGACAACATCCTGGAGGACGATGGCTTTGCTTCTTGAGCTCGACAACGTCTCCGTACACTACCAAAAGATCGCAGCGGTCCGCGGCATCACGATCGGCGTTGGGGAAGGCGAGATCGTGACGTTGATCGGTGCGAACGGAGCCGGCAAGACCACGACATTGCGCGCGATCTCTGGCCTCGAGCGACCGAGCGCTGGCGAGATCCGGTTGCGTGGTCAGCGGATCAACGGCATGGCCCCAGAGCGGATCGCCGAACTCGGGATCGCGCACGTACCGGAGGGGCGGCGCGTCTTTCCCTATATGACGGTGCGCGAGAATCTCGAGATGGGTGCCTTTCTCCGCAAGAGCGGCACCGAGCTGCGCAACGACTATGAGGATGTTTTCACTCGATTCCCGCGTCTGAAGGAACGTGAGAAACAGTTGGCCGGTACGCTCTCGGGCGGCGAGCAGCAAATGCTCGCAATGGGTCGGGCGCTGATGTCGAAGCCGAAGGTGATTCTGATGGATGAGCCTTCGCTCGGACTGTCGCCGATCATGTGCCGGGAGATTGCGCGGATTATCCGCCGACTCCACGAGGAGGGCCGCACGATCGTTCTGGTCGAACAGAACGCGCGCCTCGCCCTGGCGCTTGCCCAAAAAGCCTATGTGATGGAGACCGGACGCATCGCACTCGAAGGGCCGGCGGCCGAGCTTCGCGAGAACGATGAAGTCCAGCGCACCTATCTTGGTATCACCACTGCGTCTTAGGCGGTTCAGGTCACACTCCATCATGCGAAGGTCCGATTTCCGCCAAAGCGATCGGGGCTAAGTGCAGCGTGGAAACCCGAGAGCTCTTCTGGGGAATCGATCGGCTCGGCTACGACGTATTCTACGGCGTGGCGTGGGCGGCGATTGCCTGCTTTCTGATCGGCGTCGCGCGTCACCTCGTCAAATACGCACGCGGCCGGAAGAGCCCGGTGCCGCTCCGGCTTTGGTCCGGGCTCGGGCGCATGGTCATCGACGTGTTCTCGCATCGCACGGTGCGCCGGCGTGATCGCGCGGTGGGGCGCGATCATATGCCCGTGTTTTACGGCTTCTTTTTACTGTTCATCGCGACCTCGATCATTACGGTCGAATACGAGATCACCGAGCCCGCGTTTGGCGTGACGTTTTGGCATGGTTGGTTCTATCTGGCATTCAGTCTGATCGCCGATCTCGCCGGTGTCGCGTTTCTTGGTGGCTTGGCTCTGCTGGCGTGGCGCCGCTATCGAATACGGCCTGCGAAGCTCGACTACCGGCGAACCTATGCCGGCGAGGCCGCGCTCCGCCCGCGCGCCGAGCGCTGGCGGCGCGAGGATGTCGCGTTCCTGGTCGTGCTCGCGCTGATCGTGATGTCGGGCTTTTTGCAAGAATCGGCCGGCCTCCTGGTCGATCGCCCGGCCTGGGCGGCCTGGTCGCCGGTTGGTTGGCTCGGCGCGCAAATCTTGAGTGGCCTCGGGCTCGACGAGGCCGGCGCCGCCGCGTTGCGTCGGGTCAATTGGTGGGCGCACGGTGTGCTCGCGCTTGCCTTCATCGCGGCACTGCCCTGGCACAAGGCGAAGCACATGATCGCGGTGCTCGGAAGCTTGATGACGCGCGACCCTGATGCGCTCCGCCGATTGCCGCGCGTGCCGCCGACGGTCGAGGCCGGGGCTGCCGTCGGCATCGCCTCGATCGAGCAGTTTTCGTGGCCGGCGCTGCTCAATTTCGACGCCTGCACCAAATGCGGGCGTTGTCATGAGGCCTGTCCCGCACGTGCCGTCGGCGCTCCCTTGAGTCCGCGCGATCTGATCCTCGATCTTCGCGCGCACGCCGAGGCAACCCAAGGCCGGCCACGCCCCGATCTCCGCCTGATCGGCGATGTGATCAAGCTGGAGACGCTGTGGGCGTGTCGCTCGTGCGGCGCCTGCCAGACGGTTTGCCCGGTCGGCATCGAGCACCCGGCGATGATCGTCGGCATGCGCCGCGCCCTGGTTGAACAAGGAGCGATGGAGCCAACGCTGCGCGCCGCGATCGATAATGTAGCGGGACGTGGCAACAGCTTCGGCGAAAGCCCACGCGCGCGCGGCGGTTGGACCAAGGCGCTCGACTTCCCGGTCAAGGACATTCGCGCCGAGCCGGCCGAGCTGCTCTGGTTCGTCGGTGACTATGCCTCGTTCGAGCCGCGCAATCAGAAGGTGAGCCAGACCGTCGCACGGCTATTTCGCGCCGCCGGGCTCGATTTCGGCATCCTCTACGACGCCGAGCGCAGCGCCGGCAATGACGTGCGCCGGGTCGGCGAGGAGGGATTGTTCGAGAGCCTGGTCGAAAAGAATTTTGCCGCCATGGCGGCGGCCAAGCCGTTCGCGCGCATCGTCACGACCGATCCGCACAGCCTGAACACGCTGCGCAACGAGTATCGCGAGTTCGGCGCTCTCTCCCCGGTGCAGCATTACAGCGCCGTGCTTGCCGATCTCCTCGAGGCAGGCCGGCTCAAGGTCATCAAGCCGCTCGGCAAGCGCGTCACGCTGCACGATCCCTGCCATCTCGGCCGTCTGAACGGCGAATATGATGCACCGCGCCGCGTGTTGTCGCTGATCGGCTGCGAGCTGATCGAAATGCCGCGCAACCGCGACAACTCGTTCTGCTGCGGCGCCGGCGGCGGCCGCATCTGGATGACCGATCCACCCGGTCGCGAGCGGCCGTCGGAGAACCGCATGCATGAGGCGGCGGCGCTCGGCCGGCTCGACGGCTTCGTGGTCTGCTGCCCGAAGGACCTCACCATGTTCGAGGACGCGCGCAAGACGAGCGGCCACGAGCAGGACTTCGTGGTCGAGGATCTGGCCGAGCTGGTGGCCGAGGCGGTCGACCTGAAGAGCCTCAATCTCGGGGCACCGCGCGAGCCGACGCCGCACGTCGTGGCGTCGACGGTCGAGCCGCGCGCGGCCGAGCCGGCACCGCGTGTCGAGGTGCCCGTGGCGCCGATGCCGCGCGAGGCGGCGAGCGCACCGCGCCCGGTCACGCCGGCCGTGCTGCCGCCCTACGACGTGCCCGCCAAGACCGGCACGCGCATTCTGGTCGCGGTCAAGCACGTCGCCCGGCTCGGCGATACCATCGGCTTCACGCCGGATGGCCGGCGCGTGCGCGAGGATTTGCTCGACTACGCGCTGAACGAATGGGACGACGCCGCGCTTGAAGAGGCCCTGCGCGTGACCGAACGTCTGGGCGCGGGCGAAGTGGTGGCGGTGACGATCGGGCCCGAGGGCGCGGAGGAAACGCTTCGGCGCGCGCTCGCCAAGGGCGCGCACCGCGCGGTGCGCGTCTGGCACGAGGCGCTTGCCGAGGCCGATGCGGTCACGCTCGCGCGCTGCCTCGCCGGCATCGCCGCACAAGAATCGCCCGATTTGATCCTGACCGGCGTCCAATCCGCCGATCTGGCGCAGGGCGCGACCGGCATCGCGCTCGCGCGCATTCTCGGCCTGCCGCATGCCGCCGTCGTGGTCGGGCTCGACTGGGATGGCGGTGCGCGGCTCACGGTGGTGCGCGAGCTCGAGGGCGGCGTGCGTCACCGCTTCGAGTTGCCTGCGCCCGCACTCTTGACGATTCAGACCGGCATCAACACACCGCGCTACGCGACCATGCGCATGATCAAGCAAGCCAAGGCGAAGCCGATCGCCGTGGTCGATGGCGCGAGTGTCGGGCTCGCGGAGAACGCCGCGCACCTGCGCCGGCTCGTCGAGCCGGTTCGCACCGGCCGCGCCGAAATGATCGAGGGCGACGCGGAAAAAATTGCCAAAGTGCTCGCCGCCTTGATCCGAGAAAAGCGCGGGGTGAGGCCGTGAGCGGCGTTCTGGTCATCGCGGAGCTGCGCGACTTCAGGCTCGCCGACATCACGGCCGAGATGATCGGCGCCGCGCGCGCCGTGAAGGGCGGCCTCGGCGGGCCGCTTGTCGTCGGCCTGGTCGGCGAGAACGCCGGATCGCTCGCGGCAGGCGCCAATCTCGAAGGTGTCGACGAGGTGATCACGATCGAGGCGCCGGGCGCGTTCGACGCGGCGATCCACGAGGAGGCCGTGAACGCACTCGCGCTGGCGCGCGAGCCCCGGCTGATCCTGATCGGCCACACTGCGACCGGCATGGCGTTCGCGCCCGCGCTCGCGGCGCGGAGCGGCGCCGGCTTCGCCGCCGACGTGCTGGCGCTCGGGCTCGAGGGCAGCGAGCTGGTCGCGACGCGCAGCGCCTATGGCGGCAAGGTCAATATGGAGCTCGGCTTTCCCGGCAAAGCCATGGTCGTGTGCACGGCGCGTGGCGCGACCTTCGCGGCGCCGAAGGCGGCCGGTGCCGCGCACGTCTCTTCGCTCGCGCTCGACCTGACGAACATTGCCGGCGCGGGCCGCCACCTTGGCTACGAGCCCGCGCCGCCGGCGACGGTCGATCTCGGCAAGGCCGAGTTCGTGCTCTCGATCGGCCGCGCGGTGCAAGAGGAACACATCGCGCGCTTCGTCGCGCTGGCCGAGCGGCTTGGCGCGGTGCTCGGCTGCTCGCGCCCGATCGCGGACGCCGGCTGGCTGCCGAAGGCGCACCAAGTCGGCCAGTCCGGAACAATCGCGGCAAGCTGCAAGCTCTATGTGGCGCTCGGTATCTCTGGCGCGGTGCAGCACCTTGCCGGCATGAAGCATGTCGAGACCATTGTCGCGGTCAACACCGATCCGGGGGCGCCGATCTTCGGAATCGCTCATTACGGTGCCTGTGTCGATGTGATGGATCTGGCAAAAGCTCTAGAATCCGAATTCAACTGACGTCTGGAGCAGCATTGCTTTGAAGGTTTGAGGTCGGAGAAGGTTAGATCCCGGTTCCTCTCCCTCCGCCTGTGCTTGTCGGAAACCCGATCCGGGCAGGCGGGAGGACACATCGAATAACCGGTGCGGCTATCGAAAATTAAATCCGGACTGGTTCATGTCGGGGCAATCTCTGATCGGCTTATCAAATTCCCTGATCCTGCGAGAAATATCCCTGTTCGGCTGAAAAAATTCCCTGTTTCGTTACATAGGGAATTTGCCTCTTCGCCCGCGGTGGCTGCGGCTTGGAGATCGGGAAGTACGCGCTAGGAGGATGCGAAGCGCGGAAATTCCCTGTTCTTTCCCTGCTGATCAGGGAATTCGCACCAGAGACCGGTTCGCCTCTGACCGCGCACACCACCACTCGCCACTGCGCGGAGAAGGCACCAGACTGTTGGAGCCGGGGAGCGGCCGCGTTCCGGGGGATTGCGGATGTGCCGCGCAGAGGAGAGACGCTGTAATTTGTCTCTTTGCGCGGATGCTCGCACTTCGTCTCTGAAGGCGACCATCGGCGACCCAACCATGCAGGCGACGACAGGCGATCGATGCGTCGGTTGCTGAGACCAG
>CAMDEB010000287.1 GCA_945893085.1 Rhodoplanes serenus
GGAAAGCGTGGACGGGCGGCGCCCGCCCTCGCTTCCAACAGGACCAACAAAAGCCGCAGACGATTCAAGATAACTGTCCTTCATGAGGGCCATTCCTTCTCGGTTCCAGTGGACAATGTGGTGTCCAAAGAAACCGGGGCCAGCTCAGCGTGATCTGCGGAATCACGGAATTTATCGCGACCGAAGTCTCGGCCCAGGGTGCGGCGCCTGCGGCATCCGGTGGTGTCACACGCAAGATTTTGTCGCAGATCGATGGTCCAACGGCCGGTTACACCAGCATTCTTGTCGAGGCGACAATCGAGGCCGGAACGGCCGTCGGACGGCATACCCACCCGGGCGTGGAGTCCGCTTATGTTAGGGAAGGCGGCTTCGAGTTGCCTATTGAAGGTCAGCCGACCCGCATGCTCAAGGCCGGCGATGCCTTCCAGATCCCGCCTAACACACCGCATGCGGGCGGCAAGGCTGGCACGGCCAAGACCGTCGTTCTGATTACCTATGTTCTGGAGAAGGGAAAGCCCATCGCATCGCCCGCCTGAGCGCGCGCACCGATTGGGTTGAGCGGAGCCTTGTCACTCGGCCGTAGAAGCGGCGAGGCACCGCTGTGCTTCATCCAGCTTGCCGAACCGCGGACCTTAGCCGCCGGGCGGCGGCGGCAGGAACATGACCTCGTGCCGGGCCGACAGCGCCACGACCTCGGGAGGGGCCTGCTCCTTCATCGAGTGGATCGCCCAGAACAGGTCGTAGAGCTTGCGGGTCGGCGTCACCCAGAACAGGCACTTCACCGCATGGTCGGTCTTGTTGAAGATGCCGTGCGGCAGGTTCATCGGCAGCTTGATCAGGTCGCCCGCGGTGGCGACGAAGTCCTTGCCGTCGATCACCAGATCGAACCGGCCCTCCAGCATGTAGATGAACTCGTCCTGGGTCGGGTGGATGTGCGGCGGCACGAAGGTGCCGACCGGGAAGGTGGCGTGCCAGGAGAACGACTGCTCGTTGAGCGACTTGGGGACGTAAATCTGGCCGAGGATGTTCCAGGAAATTCCGTCCAGCCCGGTGCCGGCCTTGGTGATTCCCGCATTGAGTTGTTGCATCGAACGCGAACTCCCCTCCGCTCGTGGCCGCAAGGCATTCAACCATGTCCCGAATGGCATAGAAACGATCCCGAACGGCACGAAACACCCCTTTTGGGGACAGCGTAAACGTCCTCCCCAGGGGGAGCAACGCACTGGCCGGCCGGGCCTTTCGCGGCTTGCCACCTTTTGGGCGCTGCGCTAAGCCTCAGCCCGCCTGTCTTTGGAACGAATCCGAACTCGGCCGGGGCGATTTCGTGGGGGCGTGCGGCACCTTGACCGGTGCGGCAGGGGTCCGGGACGGCGGTTTGCCGGTTGCGACGGCCGGCACGGATGGAAGGTCGCCGATGAACGCGCTGCTGCAGGATTATCTTCCCCTCGTGGTGTTCATCGCGGTCGCGCTTGGCCTTGGCTCGGCGCTGCTGATTGCGCCCTTCGTCGTCGCCTACAAGAGCCCGGATCCGGAGAAGCTCTCGGCCTACGAATGCGGCTTCAACGCCTTCGACGACGCGCGCATGAAGTTCGACGTGCGGTTCTACCTGGTGGCGATCCTGTTCATCATTTTCGACCTCGAGGTCGCGTTCCTGTTTCCCTGGGCGGTGTCGTTCGGCCAGCTCGGCCTCTACGGCTTCTGGTCGATGATGGTTTTCCTTGCGGTGCTCACCGTCGGCTTTATCTATGAGTGGAAGAAGGGGGCGCTCGAATGGGATTGAGCGCATGAGCCTCGCCGCGCCCGCGCCCAAGGGCATTCTCGATCCGCGCACCGGCAGGCCGGTGGGCGCGGACGATTCCTTCTATGTCGGCCTCAACAACGAGCTCGCCGACAAGGGCTTCCTCATCACCACGACCGAAGACCTGATCGTCTGGGCGCGCACCGGCTCGCTGATGTGGATGACCTTTGGCCTGGCGTGCTGCGCGGTCGAGATGATGCAGATGTCGATGCCGCGCTATGATGCCGAGCGGTTCGGCTTCGCGCCGCGCGCCTCGCCCCGGCAGTCCGATGTGATGATCGTCGCCGGCACATTGACCAACAAGATGGCGCCGGCGCTGCGCAAGGTCTACGACCAGATGCCGGAGCCGCGCTACGTCATCTCCATGGGCTCGTGCGCCAACGGCGGCGGCTACTACCACTATTCCTATTCGGTGGTGCGCGGCTGCGACCGCATCGTGCCGGTCGACATCTACGTGCCGGGCTGTCCGCCGACCGCCGAGGCGCTGCTCTACGGCGTTCTGCTGCTGCAGAAGAAGATCCGCCGCATTGGAACGATCGAGCGCTGAAGCCCATGGACGAGCCGCTCGACAAACTCGGAGAGACCATCGCCGGCGCGCTGTCGGGCTCGGTGCTCGGCCATTGGGTCGCCAACGGCGAGCTCACCATCATCGCCACCGGCCGCGACATCGTGCAGGTGGTGACCTTCCTGCGCGACGACGAGCGCTGCCAGTTCTGGAGCTTCATCGACATCACCGCGATCGACTGGCCGGCGCGCGAGCAGCGCTTCGACGTGGTCTATCATTTCCTCTCTCCGAAGCTGAACACACGCATCCGGATCAAGATCGAGGTCGGCGAAGACACGGCGATCCCGTCGATCATCGGCGTGTTCCCCGGCGCCGACTGGTTCGAGCGCGAGACCTACGACCTTTACGGGGTGCTGTTCACCGGCCATCCGGATATGCGCCGCCTGCTCACCGATTACGGCTTCGAAGGCCATCCGCTGCGCAAGGATTTCCCGCTCACCGGCTTCGTCGAGGTGCGCTACGACGACGAGGTCAAGCGCGTGGTCTACGACAAGGTGCGGCTGGCGCAGGAATTCCGCAATTTCGACTTCCTCTCGCCATGGGAGGGCACCGACTACGTGTTGCCCGGCGACGAGAAGGCGAAAGAAACCAAGCCGGGATCGTGATGGCTGACGCACTGCGCAACTTCACCATCAACTTCGGGCCGCAGCACCCGGCGGCGCACGGCGTGCTGCGGCTGGTGCTGGAGCTCGACGGCGAGATCGTTGAGCGCGTCGATCCGCATATCGGGCTGTTGCACCGCGGCACCGAGAAGCTGATCGAGCATAAGACCTATCTGCAGGCGATCCCGTATTTCGACCGGCTCGATTACGTCGCGCCGATGAACCAGGAGCACGCGTTCTGCCTGGCGGCGGAAAAGCTGCTCGGCCTCCAGGTGCCGCGTCGCGCGCAACTGATCCGCGTGCTGTATTGCGAGATCGGCCGGCTGCTGTCGCACATCCTCAACGTCACCACGCAGGCGATGGACGTCGGCGCCTTGACCCCGCCGCTCTGGGGCTTCGAGGAGCGCGAGAAACTGATGGTGTTCTACGAGCGCGCCTCGGGCTCGCGCATGCATGCCGCCTACTTCCGCGTCGGCGGGGTGCACCAGGACCTGCCGCCAAAGCTGATCGACGACATCGAGGGGTTCTGCGATCCCTTCCTGAAGGTCTGCGACGATCTGGAATCGCTGCTCACCAACAACCGCATCTTCAAGCAGCGCAACGTCGATATCGGCGTGGTCAAGCTGTCCGACGCCTGGGCCTGGGGTTTTTCGGGCGTGATGGTGCGCGGCTCGGGCGCGGCCTGGGACCTGCGCAAGGCGCAGCCTTACGAGTGCTATGCCGAGATGGATTTCGACATCCCCGTAGGCAAGAACGGCGACTGCTACGACCGCTATCACTGCCGCATGGAGGAGATGCGCCAGTCGATCAAGATCATGAAACAGTGCATCGCCAAGCTGCGCGAGCCGGATGGCCAGGGCCGCGTGAACGTCGACGACAACAAGATCGTGCCGCCGACGCGCGGCGAGATGAAGCGCTCGATGGAGGCGCTGATCCACCATTTCAAGCTCTACACCGAAGGCTTCCACGTCCCGGCCGGCGAGGTCTATGCCGCGGTCGAGGCGCCGAAGGGCGAGTTCGGCGTGTATCTGGTCTCCGACGGCACCAACAAGCCATACAAATGCAAAATCCGCGCGCCGGGTTTCGCGCACCTGCAGGCGATGGATTTCCTCTGCCGCGGCCACATGCTGGCCGACGTGTCCGCGATCCTCGGCTCGCTCGACATCGTGTTCGGGGAGGTCGATCGCTGATGGCCAACCGTCGCGTCGCACCGCCCGCGCTACAGCCGAAGGAGTTCTCCTTCACGGCGGACAATCGCGCGTGGGCGGACCAGCAGATCAAGAAGTATCCGGAAGGCCGCCAGCAGTCGGCGATCATTCCGCTGCTCTGGCGGGCGCAGGAGCAGAATGGCGGCTGGCTGCCGGAGGCGGCGATCCGCTACGTCTCCGACTTGCTCGACATGGCGCACATCCGGGCGCTCGAGGTCGCGACCTTCTACACCATGTTCCTGCTCGAGCCGTGCGGGAAGAAGGCGCACGTTCAGGTCTGCGGCACCACGCCCTGCATGCTGCGCGGCGCCGAAGGCATTTTCGAGGTCTGCCGCAAGCGCATCCATCACGATCCGCTGCATGTCTCGGCCGACGGCAATTTCTCGTGGGAGGAGGTCGAGTGCCTCGGCGCCTGCGTGAACGCGCCGATGGTGCTGATCTGGAACGACACCTATGAGGATCTGACGCCGGCGAGCTTCGAGAAGGTGCTCGACGGCTTCGTCAGCGGCAATCCGGTGAAGCCCGGCCCGCAGATCGACCGCCAACTGTCCGCGCCGGTCGGCGGGCCCACGACCTTGAAATCGGTGAAGGCCTAGAGATGCTCGACGACAAGGATCGCATCTTCAAGAACCTCTACGGCCTCGGCGACTGGGGTCTCGAAGGTGCGCGCAAGCGCGGCTCATGGGACGGCACCAAGGCGATCCTGGAGAAGGGCCGCGACGGCATCGTCAACGAGGTCAAGGCGTCCGGCCTGCGCGGCCGCGGCGGCGCCGGCTTCCCGACCGGCCTGAAGTGGTCGTTCATGCCCAAGCAGGTTGGCGACCGGCCGCATTACCTCGTGGTCAACGCCGACGAGTCCGAGCCCGGCACCTGCAAGGACCGCGAGATCATGCGGCACGATCCGCATCTGCTGGTCGAGGGCTGCCTGATCGCCGGCCGCGCCATGGATTGCATCGCCGGATACATCTACGTGCGCGGCGAGTTCATCCGCGAGCGCGAGCGCCTGCAGGCGGCGATCGACCAGGCCTACGAGGCCAAGCTGATCGGCAAGAACAACATCCACGGCTACGACTTCGATCTCTACGTCCATCACGGCGCCGGCGCCTATATCTGCGGCGAGGAGATGGCGCTGCTGGAAAGCCTAGAGGGCAAGAAGGGCCAGCCTCGGCTCAAGCCGCCGTTCCCGGCCAACATGGGCCTCTACGGCTGCCCGACCACGGTCAACAACGTCGAAAGCATCGCGGTGGTGCCCGACATCATGCGGCGCGGCGCGCTGTGGTTCGCCGGCATCGGCCGGCCGAACAACACCGGCACCAAGCTGTTCTGCATTTCCGGCCACGTCGAGCGGCCCTGCACGGTCGAAGAGGCGATGGGCGTGCCGCTGCGCGAGCTGATCGAGACCCACTGCGGCGGCGTGCGCGGCGGCTGGGACAACCTGATGGCGGTCATTCCCGGCGGCTCGTCGATGCCGGTCATTCCGGCCGGCGCGACCGGCTGCGACGACCTGATGATGGATTTCGACGGCTGCGCCAAGCACAAGTCCGCGCTCGGCACCGCCGCCGTGATCGTGATGGACAAGTCCACCGACATCATCCGCGCCTTTGCGCGCATTGCCTATTTCTACAAGCACGAGAGCTGCGGCCAGTGCACGCCGTGCCGCGAGGGCATGGGCTGGATCTGGCGGGTGCTCACCCGAATGGCGGACGGCCGCGCGCAGAAGCGCGAGATCGACATGCTGTTCGACGTCACCAAGCAGATCGAAGGCCACACCATCTGCGCCTTCGGCGAGGGCGCGGCGTGGCCGGTGATGGGCCTCCTGCGTCATTTCCGCCCGGAGATCGAGCGTCGGCTCGGGGCTGCCGTGCAG
>CAMDEB010000288.1 GCA_945893085.1 Rhodoplanes serenus
CCGCATCGTGTTCGAAACCACCGGCGTCGAAGAAGCCAAGCCGAAGCAGGCCATGACCTCCGACGAACTGATCGCGGCGCAGCGCCTGGTGCGCCGCCTGCCGGTCGGCGAATCCGTGGTCGACGCCATTCTCGCGCTGGTGCGCTCGGCGCGCCCGGGACCCGATACCGGCGACCTCGGCAAGCTGATCGCCTGGGGTCCGAGCCCGCGCGCCAGCCAGGCGCTGATGCTGGTGGCCCGCGCCCGCGCGCTGCTCGAAGGCCGGCTCGCACCCTCGATCGACGACGTGCTGGCGATGGCCGAGCCGGTGCTCAAGCACCGCATGGCGCTGACCTTTGCTGCCCGCGCCGACGGCGAGACCATCGCCGGCGTGATCGGCAAGCTCAAGTCGCGCATCGGATAACGGATGGCGGTCGAGCGACCAGCGAACCGGGACGAGCTCAAGGCAACGCGGCTAGCGACCGGCGGAGCGCGCACACTCGCGGCCAATATGCCGCGGCTGATCCTTGCGGCGCGCCGCATCGCCGCGACCGTGATCCACGGCATGCACGGCCGTCGGCGCGCGGGTTCAGGCGAGAGTTTCTGGCAGTTCCGCCGCTTCGTCTTCGGCGAGGAGGCGCGCCGGATCGACTGGCGCCGCTCGGCGCGCGGCGATGACCTTTTCGTGCGCGAGCAGGAACAAGAAGCGGCACACACCGTTTGGATCTGGCCCGACCGCTCGCCCTCGATGGCGTTCATGTCCAAGCTCGCCCAGGACAGCAAGCTCGACCGCAGCCTGGTGATCGCGTTTGCGCTCGCCGAGGTGCTGGTGAATGCCGGAGAGCGGGTCGGCATTCCCGGCCTGATGCGTCCGACCGGAAGCCGCGCCGTGATCGACCGCATGGCGGATGCGATGATGCACGATCCGGGCGCGCGTTCGAGCCTGCCGCGCGGCTTCGCGCCGGCGCCGTTGGCGGAGATTGTGCTGCTGTCCGACCTGTGGAGCCCGATCGAGGACATCCGCTCGATCATCTCGCAGCTATCCACCGGCCGCGCCCACGGGCACCTGGTGCAGATCGTCGATCCGGCCGAGGAAACCTTCCCGTATTCCGGGCGCATCGAGTTCATCGAGCCAGAAGGCGGCGGCGAGATCACCGCGGGCCGCGCCGAAAACTGGCGCGCCGACTATGAGGCCCGCGTCGCGCGCCACCGCGCCGAGATTCGCGCCGAGACCGACCGGCAGGGCTGGAGCTTCACCGTCCATCGCACCGACCGGCCGGCGAACGATCTGCTGCTCGCGCTGCATAGCCGTATCGCCGAGGGTAACGAAGGCGTTGTGCTGAGTCGGCGCCCGCACGGCGGGCAGCAGCATGCGAGGTCCGCATGATCCCGCTCGGCTTCGCGAGCCCGCTGGTGCTGCTCGGCCTGCTGAGCCTGCCGGTGCTGTGGTGGCTGCTGCGGCTCATTCCGCCGCGCCCGCGGCGGATCGAGTTCCCGCCGACGCGCCTGTTGTTCGACATCAAGCCAAAAGAGGACACCCCGGCGCGGACGCCGTGGTGGCTCACGCTGTTGCGCCTGACGCTCGCAGCGCTGGTGATTTTCGCCGCCGCCGGACCGCTGTGGAACCCGCCGCTCACGAGCTCGAGCGGCCGCACGCCGATCGCACTGCTGATCGACGACGGCTGGTCCGCCGCCGCCACCTGGGACGCGCGGCTGCGCACCGCCGATGACGTGATCGTGCGCGCCGAAGCCGACAACCGCGGCATCGCGCTGGTGCCGCTCTCCGAGACCGGCCGCGACATCTCGTTGCAGCTTCCGGCCGCGGCGCGCGTGCGATTGAGCCAGATGAAGCCCAAGCCGCACGCGATCGAGCGCGCCGAGGCGCTGCCGGCGATCGCGCGTCTGGTCGCGGCCTCGCCTGGCATGGAGCTGGTGTGGCTCTCCGACGGCGTCGATGCCGGGCGCAGCGCCGAGTTCGTGGAAGGTCTGGTGCGCATTGCCGACAAGGGACCGGTCACCGTGATCGCGGGCGGCCTACCGACCGCGCATGCGCTCGCCGCCGCCGACAACGCCGCTGGCGCCCTCACCGTCAAGGTGCTGCGCGCGACCACGGACGGGACTGAAGGCGGCATCATCCGCGCGCTCGACCTGAAAGGCCTGCCGCTCGGCGAGGGCGCGTTCGCCTTCAAAGCCGGCGAGCGCGAGAGCGATGCCGAGATCAACCTCCCGGTCGAAATCCGCAACGACATCGCGCGGCTCGAAATCGCCAGCGAGCGATCGGCCGGCGCCGTGCAACTGCTCGACAAGCGCTGGCGCCGCCGCACCGTCGGCATCGTCTCCGGCGCCACCGCCGACACCGCGCAACCGCTGCTCGCTTCGACGTTCTACCTCGGCCGTGCGCTGAACCCGTTCGCTGACGTACGGCTCGCCGAAGGCGCGTCTCCGGCGGAGGCCGTTCGGCGCTTCATCGAACAGAACCTGCCGATGCTGATCCTGGCCGACGTCGGCAACGTTTCCGGCGAGGCCCGCGACCGCCTCACCGCCTGGGTGCAAGACGGCGGCATGCTGGTGCGCTTCGCCGGCCCGCGGCTGGCCGCGTCCGACGACGACCTCGTGCCGGTCAAGCTGCGCCGCGGCGGCCGCATCCTGGGCGGCAGCCTGAGCTGGGATCAGCCGCAGCAACTGGCGGCATTCTCGCGCGAGAGCCCGTTCAACGGCATGACCGTGCCGAACGACGTCACCGTGATGCGGCAGGTGCTGGCCGAACCGGAAGCAGGCTTGAGCGAGCGCACCTGGGCGACGCTGGCCGACGGCACGCCGCTGGTCACCGCCGTCAAGCGCGGCAAGGGCCTGATCGTGCTCTTCCACGTCACCGCCGACACCCGCTGGTCGGACCTGCCGCTGTCCGGCTCGTTCGTCGAGATGCTCCGGCGCATGATCGCGCTCGCCGGCTCGACGGTCGCAACGGAAAACGCCAACGATCGCCGCACCGTGCGCGAAATGGTGGCGCCGACCCGCGTGCTCGACGGCTTCGGCGCGTTCGGACCGCCGTCGCCGACCGCAAAGCCGGTGCCGGCGGGCTACGTCGGGCGTGCGAGCGCCGATCATCCGCCAGGATTCTACGGGCCGCCCGAAGGCTTGCTTGCGGTCAACACGTTCGCGCCGGCCGATCGGCTGGCGCAGATCGATTTCGCTCCGCTCAACGCGCGGCTCGAAGCCTACCAGGTGGGCGAGCCGCAGGACCTGCGCGGGCCGATCCTACTCGCAGCGCTGCTGCTGCTCGCGCTGGACGCGATCGTGGTGTTCTGGCTTGCCGGCGGACTGGCGCAGATCACGCGCCGGCGCCGCAGGCCGGCGGTCGCGACGCTGCTGGCGATCGGCGTGATCGCAGCCGGGCTGTGGGCCACGCCGCAAGTTTTGGCGCAAGGGCGCCAACAGCAGCCGCGCACCTTCGCGCAGCAACCCGAGATATTCCCGGAGAACCCGGATGCGTTCGCGATGCGGGCCACGATCGAGACCCGGCTCGCCTACGTCAGCACCGGCAATGCCGAGGTCGACAACCTCAGCAGGACGGGCCTGCAGGGGCTGACGCTGTTCCTCGCGCAACGCACCGCGCTCGAAGCCGGCGAGCCGGTCGCGCTCGACCTCGCGCGCGACGAACTGGCGTTCTTTCCGCTGATCTACTGGCCGGTGGTGCCCGGCGCTCCGCGGCCCTCGCCGGCCGCGCTGGCGCGCATCGACTCCTACATGAAGCAGGGCGGCACCGTGCTATTCGACACCCGCGACGCCATCGAAGCGCCGCCCGGTCCCGGCGGCGAAAGCCGCTCGCCCGGCATGGTCGCGCTGCGCGGCATCCTCGCCTCGCTCGATATCCCCGAGCTCGAGCCGGTGCCGCGCGATCACGTCCTGACCAAGACGTTCTTCCTGCTCAAGGAATTTCCCGGCCGCTTCAGCTCCGGCCAGCTCTGGGTCGAGGCGACCGCGACCGCCAAGGAGGACGAGGACGAGAGCAAGCGCCCGGCGCGCGCCGGCGACGGCGTGTCGTCGATCATCATCACCTCGAACGATCTCGCAGGCGCCTGGGCGACGCGGCCTGACGGCCAGCCGATGCTGCCGATGGTGCCGGGCGAGCCGCGCCAGCGCGAGTTCGCCTTCCGCGCCGGCGTCAACATCGTCATGTACACGCTGACCGGTAACTACAAGGCCGACCAGGTGCACATCCCGGCGCTGCTCGAACGGCTCGGTCAATAGGAGCGCATGTTGGGTTTCGGTATCGCATTCACGCCGCTGGTTCCCGCCTACGTGCTGTGGGCGGCGGGCGCCGTCGCGCTGCTGCTGGCGGTGCTGCTGCTGGCGGTGCGCAGCCGCGGCGCCGTGGTTCGCGCCATGGCGCTTGCGCTGATGGTGCTGGCGCTCGCCAACCCCTCGCTCACCCGGGAGGACCGCGAGCCGCTCTCGTCCGTCGTCGTGGTGGTGGTCGACAAGAGCCCGAGCCAGAACTTCGGCGAGCGGCTGGCGCAGACCGAGACCGCGCGCGCGCAGCTCACCGAGCGGCTCGGCCGCATTCCGAACCTCGACGTGCGTTTTGTCGAAGCCGGCGAAGCCGATGGCGAGACCGACGGCACGCGGCTGTTCTCGGCGCTGGGTGCCGCGCTTGCCGACGTGCCGCCGGATCGGGTCGCGGGCTCCATCATCATCACCGACGGCCGCGTCCATGACGTGCCGGCCGAGGTCGCAGCGCTTGGATTCGCAGCACCGGTGCACGCGCTGATCACCGGCCGCCGCGACGAGCGCGACCGCCGCGTGGTGCTGGTGACGGCGCCGCGCTTCGGCATCGTCGGCCAGTCGCAGACCATCGTCTTCCGGGTCGAAGACCAGGGCCCGCGCGGCGCGCCGGCCCAGGTCACGGTGCGCCGCGACGGCGAGACGCTGGAGCGCCGCAACGTCACGCCCGGCAACACCGTGAACGTGCAGATCCCGATCCCGCACGCTGGACCGAACATCGTCGAAATCGAGGCCTCGCCGCTGGAGAACGAGCTGACCGCGGTGAACAACCGCGCGGTGGTCTCGATCGACGGCGTGCGCGACAAGCTGCGCGTGCTGCTGGTGTCCGGCGAGCCGCATGCCGGCGAGCGCACCTGGCGCAACCTGCTCAAGTCCGACGCCAGCGTCGATCTGGTGCACTTCACCATCCTGCGCCCGCCGGAGAAGCAGGACGGCACGCCGATCAACGAGCTGTCGCTGATCGCGTTCCCGACGCGCGAATTGTTCCAGCAGAAGATCAACGAGTTCCACCTGATGATCTTCGACCGCTACGCGCGGCAGGGCGTGCTGCCGATCATCTATTTCGACAACATCGCCCGCTACGTGCGCGAAGGCGGCGCGGTGCTGGTCGCCGCCGGGCCGGACTACGCCAGCCCGACCAGCCTTTGGCGCACGCCGCTCGATCAGATCCTGCCGGCCGAGCCGAGCGGCGTCACCACCGAGACCGCGTTCCGCGCCGGCCTCACCGGTCCCGGCAAGCGCCATCCGGTGACGCGCGGGCTCGAAGGCGCCGACAGCGATCCGCCGCACTGGAGCCGCTGGTTCCGGCTGGTCGACACCAAGACCGCCACCGGCACCAGCATCATGGAAGGCCCCAACAAGAAGCCGCTGCTGGTGCTCTCGCGCGAGGGCGAAGGCCGGGTGGCGCTGCTGCTCTCCGACCACATCTGGCTCTGGGCGCGCGGTTTCGAAGGCGGCGGACCGCACATCGACCTGCTGCGTAGGCTTTCGCATTGGCTGATGAAGCAGCCCGACCTCGAAGAGGAGGCGCTGCGGCTGATCGTTCGCGGCCGCGATCTGCTGATCGAACGCCAGACCATGGCCGACGAGGTCGCCGAGGTGACGCTGACGCTCCCATCCGGCGTAAAGCGAACGCTGACACTACAGGCGGGCGGGCCCGGCCTGTGGCGCGGCACAGTGCGGGCGAACGAGCTCGGCCTGTGGCGCGCCACCGACGGCAAGCTTTCTGCGCTGGTCAACGTCGGACCGGCCCATCCGCGCG
>CAMDEB010000289.1 GCA_945893085.1 Rhodoplanes serenus
TCGGCAAATCGATCAGCTGGTCGCAATACGTGCTCGAACGCCTCGGCGGCTTCGAGCGCCGGCCGTTCAGCGGCGAAAATCCGTTCGCACGCGGCTTGGACCGGTCGCGCTTTCCGGAGTTCTATGCGGAACTCGATTCCCGCGACAAAATCGAGACCACGATGGACTCGGTCGCGGTCGCACCGATCAAGTACACCGGTCAGGCGCTGCTGCAGGTCGACATCGACAATTTCAAAGCCGCCCTGAAAAAGGTCAAAGTCGAGGAGGGGTTCCTTCCGGTCGCCGCGCCGGCAAGCGTGATCCCGGATCGCAAGAACGAATACTACAAGAACGACGACGCGCTGCTGGCCGGGATCGGCGAGGCGATGCGCAGCGAATACAAGCAGATCGTCGACAACGGCCTCCTGGTGCAGCTTGACGACGCCCGCACCGCGGTCACCTTCGACCGCATGGTGCCGCCGGCGAGCATGCAGGACTATTTGAAATGGGTGGCGCGCCACGTCGAGATTCTCAATCATGCCATCGCCGGATTGCCGCGTGAAAAAATCCGCTATCACGTCTGCTGGGGAAGCTGGCCGGGCCCGCACACCAGCGACATCCCGCTCAAGACCATCGTCAACATCATCACCAAGCTCAAGGTCGGCGCGTTCGTGATCGAGGGCGCCAATCCGCGCCATGAGCACGAATGGAAGGTATGGGAGAGCGCCAAGCTGCCGAAGGACGCGGTGCTGATCCCGGGCGTCATCAGCCACGCCACCAACATCGTCGAGCATCCGGAATTGGTAGCCCAGCGGATCGTGCGGTTGGCCAGGCTGGTCGGGCGCGAGAACGTGATCGCCTCGACCGATTGCGGCTTCGCCCAGGGGCCGTTCCACCGCCGCGTCCACCCCACGATCATGTGGGCGAAGCTGCAGGCGCTGGTCGAGGGCGCGCGGCTGGCCAGTAAGGAATTGTGGAGCAAGTCGAAGAAGACGGCGCCGAAGAAGGGCGCTGCGAAAAAAAGCATGGCCAAGCGTTCTGTCAAGCCGGCAACGAAGCGTAAGCGCGCGGCGTAATTCAGCGTCATTCCGGGGCGCGAGCCAACGGGTCCGGCCTTCGGCCGGCCCGATGACAGGCTCCGCTCGCGAGCCCGGAATCCATACTCCGGAATCGCGGTTATGGATTCCGGGCCCCGCGCTTCGCGCGGTCCCGGAATGACAGCGGATGGGTTAACGCTTCGCTTTTCTTTTCTTCGGGCGCCGCAACGTTTTTCCAAGCCAATCCAGCATCACGCCGGCGATCTCGTCGCTGTTCTTCTCCAGCATCATCATGTGGCCGTTGCCGCGGATCCCGATCTCCTCGAGCCGGATCATCGTGTTCCGCACGCCGGCCTGGGTGAGATAGGCCGCGGTGCAATGATCGTAGGCTGCGTGATACGAGGCCTCGGCGATCAGGATCAGGATTGGAATCTTGGCGAGGTTCGGAAGCTTGCGCGCGGGCTCGGCCTGCAACCAGCCGCGCACCAGATCGGGCCGGTCGGGTTTGTCCTGACGCACGAACGACAACTGCTCGCCGGGCTTCAACGGCGGATCGTAGGCGAGCGGCACCTCGCCCAGTCCGAACGCCTTGCGCTTGGGCATGTCGGCAAACCACTCCGGCTCGCCCTTGAACTCGGCCTCATGCACCGGCGGGCCGTTCGGCTCGACCGCCACGATCGCCTTGACCAGCTTCGGCCGCGCGTCGGCGATCGACCAGCCGTAGGGGCCCGATTGCGAATGGGTGAGCAGGATCGCGGGTCCGATCTTGTCGAGCAGCGCCACGCCGGCGTCGCGGTTGAGCGCCTGCTGCCTGCCGTAGTCGATCAGCGAGGGAAATTGCGTGGCGTAGAACGCATCGAACGAGGGATCGCCCGGCTTGCCGGTGCCGGGCCATTGGCTGTGACGGTGTGCCTGCGGCCACAGCTTGGAGCGTTCCGGCGCGACGAAGCGCTGCTCGGTTCGCTTGAGGTCCGCCGCCGCGACCGGGCCCTGCGACTGCGACCAGTGCGCCGAACGGCCGCGCGCGACCTGGTCGACCACGTAAACCGCGTGGCCGCGACGCAGGAAATATTGCGCCCAGCCCTCGCGGCCGTCCGGCGTGCCGGTGAAATTGGTGCCGGTCTGGCTGCCGCCGTGGATCATCACCACCGGGTAGGGCTGCCGCAGCGTCTTCGGGATCCAGAACTCCGCGTACATCTGCCCGACCACCGGCGAGCCTTCGATCGACGGGTCGATCGCGCCGCCGGCGTAAAGATGGCCGGACCGGGCGATGACCATCGGTTTCGGCTTCGGACGCGGCCTGCGAGCCATGCGCATTCTCCCTCTCTGCTGCGCCACGTTAGCGCGTTTCCGCCGGTTGACGGCAAGGGGCGCGCTGGCTCAAATCAGGCCGAACGCAACGCGGAGACGAGCCATGGCCGAGCCGATCTGGAACAAGTTCCTCACCGAACGCGACAAGCAGGTGTTCGGCGCGGCGGGCTATGCCTCGCCCATGGGCTTCGGCAAGCGGCCGGCGCTGCTGGTGATCGACGTCAATTACGCGTTCTGCGGCGACCGCCGCGAGCCGATCCTGGAATCCATCAAGCGCTGGCGCAATTCCTGCGGCGAGGACGCCTGGGACGCGCTTCCGGTGCTGGCGAAGCTGATCGAAACCGCCCGCGACCGCGAGGTGCCGGTGATCTACACGACCGGCATCCGCCGCGCCGACAACTGGGACAACGGCAGCTGGTCGTGGAAGAACAACCGCTCCGCCGAGAACAAGGTCCGCCTCACCAACCACGATCACAACGAGATCATGCCGCAGATCGCGCCCGGTCCGCGCGACATCGTGGTGCCCAAGCACAAGCCCAGCGCCTTCTTCGGCACCAACCTGATGAGCTTCCTGCAACTGCTGCAATGCGACAGCCTGCTGGTGACCGGCACCACCACGAGCGGTTGCGTCCGCGCCTCGGTGCTGGACGCGTTCAGCAACAACATCCGCTGCACGATCATCGAGGACGGCTGTTTCGACCGCTCGCAGGCGAGCCACGCCATCAATCTGTGCGACATGAACGCCAAATACGCCGACATCGTCAAAAGCGACGAGGCGCTGGCGTATCTCGCCAGCGTGCCGCGCGGATTGTTCGACCTGCCGTCGGGCGAGGGCATGGCGGCGCGCGCCAACGGATAGCGCTGCGCAACGAGCGCCTGCTCAAACCCCGAACTGCTCGCGCAGGATGCGCTCGTCCAGGCTGTGGCCGGGGTCGAACAGCATCTGCATCGAAATCGAGTGGTCCATGGTGACGTCGACCTCGCGAACCGAGCGCACCTCGGCGTGGTCGGCGACCGCCGCCACCGGCCGCCGTTCGGCATCGAGCACCTTGATGGTGACGCGCGCGGCGTCGGGCAGCAGCGCGCCGCGCCAGCGCCGCGGCCGGAACGGGCTGATCGGCGTCACCGCCAGCAGCGACGCGTTGAGCGGAATGATCGGGCCCTGCGCCGAGAGATTGTAGGCGGTCGAGCCGGCGGGCGTCGCCACCAGCACGCCGTCGGCCATGAGCTCGGGCAGCCGCTCCTTGCCATCGATGAAGATCGCCAGCCGCGACACCTGATAGGTCTGGCGGAACAGCGAGACCTCGTTGATGGCGTAGCGCTCGGTCACGCGGCCCTTCATGTCGCGCGCGCGCATCAGCAGCGGATGGATCAGGGTGGTCTGGGCGGCCGCCAGGCGTTCGCGCAGGCCCTTCTCCTGAAATTCGTTCATCAGGAAGCCGACCGTGCCGCGGTGCATGCCGTAGATCGGCTGGCCGGATTTCATCGACTTGTGCAGGGTCTGCAGCATCAGGCCGTCGCCGCCGAGCGCCACCACGACGTCGGCCTTGCCGGGCGGGACGTTGCCATAGCGCTTCACCAGGCGTGCCAGCGCCTTGCCGGCCTCGGGGCTGCGGCTCGCCACGAAGGCGATCCGCTCATATCTTGGGGTCTTGCGAAGCATGGCGCGGCTTAGTCTCCGGCGTGCTCATGCCATCTGGGCGAGGGACCATGGAACGCGCGGTGTTCGTCTATACGACTTGGCCATCCGCTGTCGAGGCGGAGGCGGCCGGCAGGGCGCTGGTCGAGCGCCGGCTGGCGGCCTGCGTCAACGTCCTGCCGGGCATGGTGTCGCTGTACTGGTGGGAGGGCAAGATCGAGCGGGCCGGTGAGGCGGTGATGATCGTCAAGACCCGCATGTCGCTCACGGGCGAGCTCGAAGCCGCGGTGAAATCGCTGCACCCCTACAGCGTGCCGGCGTTCGCGGTGATGCCGCTCGAAAGCATCGAGGGCAATTATCTCGGCTGGCTGCTGGCGGAGACCGGAAGCGCCAAAGCGCCTTAGGCGCTATTTCCTGTCCCGGCTTTGCCGCCAGTAGCTGAGATCGGTGAAGGTCGTGAGATCGAACTTGCGGTCGGCGGCGATGTCGCCGGACTTCTGCAGCGTGTCGAAAACCTTCGCCATGCCTTTCTCGTTGATGCCAAGCTGCGGATCGAGGATTGCAAGCTTCTCCATGTCGCCCAGCGCCCGGTTGGCCAATTCCACGGTGGTGCGCAGTTGCTCGGCCGCGATCTTGGCGACCTCGGCGCGGTTGGTGTTCATGAAGTCGCGTCCGCGCTGCAACGCGCGCAGGAACCGGACCACGACGTCGCGGTTCTTCTCCGCCCATTTCTGATCGGCATTGACGGTGGTGAACTGCCAGTCCGGCACGAACGGGATGACCGAGCCGAGATTGTTGAAGCCGGCGGCTTCGGCCTCGTAGCTGAGCGGGAACGGCTGCAGGCCGGCGTCGATCTTGCCCTCCTTGAGCAGGCGCCAGCGGGTCGGCGCGCCGCCCACCACCGTCATCCTGTAGTCCGCGGGCGTGAGCCCGATCGCCTTGGCGATGTCCTGGACGACATAGGTCGAGCCTTCCTTCTCCGACAGGATGCCGATGTTGGCGCCGCGCAATTGCGCCAGCGTCTTGATCTCGGGCTTGGTGATGATGAAGTGCGGCAGCCGGCCGGTGTTGCCGGCGATGATGCGCAGCGTGCCGCCGCGATAGGCGTCGATGACGACGGCCTCGGGCGTGCCCATGGCGATCTGCATCTCGCCCGAGCGCAGCGCCGCGTTGATCTTCTCGGCGTTGTCCAGGATGTGGCTCGTGGTGTCGAGGCCCTCGTCCTTCATGAAGCCCTGACGCTGGGCGACCCACAGCGGCAGGCTGAACAGCGTGCGCGAGACGTTGGCGACGTGCAGCACGTCGGCGGCCCGTGCGGCCGGTGGAAGCATGGCGGCGAGAGCGATTGCGAACGCGATTGCGGTGCTATGGGTCACGACGATCCTCCCAACATGATTGCGGGCGAGCCGTGCCCGCCCGCCTTTGCCGCAGGATGCGCCCGTCAGTAGACGCGGGTGCCTTCGATCACTTCCTTCAGCATGACGTATTCGCGGCATTCGGTATTGCCGCACAGGGTCTCGAGCTTCGCCAGATGGTCGCGCGCCTTGAGCAGGTTGCCCTGCTCGGCGTGCCACATCCCGTAGTAGGACCAGGTGAGAGTATGGTTCGGATTGGCGGCGAGCGCGCGCTCGTACCAGTGCCTGGAATCGTCGTAGCGGCCGAGCTTGCGGCTGGTGTAGCCCAGCAGGTTCGCCACGTCCGGATGGTCGTCGTGACCGAGCGAGCGGAGCTTGGCCATGCCACCGGTGTAATCATGCTCCCGGTAGATCATCGCATGCGCGGCCTTGTAGCCGTCGATATAGCGCTGCTCGGACTTCTTATCCTTTTTCGGCTCTGGCTTTCGCTTCTTGTCGGCCGCGGTTGCCTTGCTGTCGGTCTTCGGTGGCGGTGGGGTCTCAAGGGTCGAGCCCGAGGAGTCGACGGCCGAAGCGACATTCGGCGCCGCGAGCAGAAGCCCGGCCGCGAGCAGGGCCGAAAGGCGGAATGTGGCGCTCATCGTTTTCTCCAAAGGGCCGGCTCGTCCCGCGACGTCTATTGGTA
>CAMDEB010000290.1 GCA_945893085.1 Rhodoplanes serenus
GCCGCAGGCCTGGCGGGCTTGGAGGCTGTCGACTGGACCGCGGCGGAGTTGCCGTCCTCGGGTGCGGCAACGGCGGTGCTCGCGAGCAACAGGCTTGCCAGCGCCAGGCAGCACAGCGATTTCGGCCGGTTCCACGGTGCCAACGTGCGCTCCTTGGTCAGGCGGCTCGAATCAGACTTTGCCGCCCATACGTATTCCGTTGATAAGATTGATGAAACCTAAATCCACTGCAAACGCGGCCATAGTTGGACGCAGACGAGAAAAAATCAGGGTCTGTGCAATGAGGTAAATGCTAGCAAAACACGGCGCTACCATCGAGCGGACCGGGCCTCTATTTTTTGCTATCTTGAACGAACGGGCGGCGCTTTCGCGACCAGTTTTTGAGCCGCCTGCAACGCATGCCGAGGAACACGCTATGACCGCCATGACCAAGTTTCGGGGATCCTTCACCGCGCTCGTGACGCCGTTCAAGAACGGCTCCGTCGACGAAAAGGTGTTCCGCGATCTGGTCGAATGGCAGATCGCCGAGGGCACCAACGGACTGGTGCCGGTCGGCACCACCGGCGAGAGCCCGACGCTGTCGCATGAGGAGCACGAAGAAGTCGTCGAATGGTGCATCGACCAGGCCAAGGGCCGAGTGCCGGTGATCGCCGGCGCAGGGTCGAACTCGACCAAGGAGGCGATCAGCCTGTCGAAGCATGCGGAGAAGGCCGGCGCCAACGCCGTGCTGGTGGTGACACCCTACTACAACAAGCCGACCCAGGAGGGCCTCTACCAGCACTACAAGGCGATCAACGACGCCATCGGCATCCCGATCATCATCTACAACATCCCGGCGCGATCGATCGTCGACATGTCGGTCGATACGATGAAGCGCCTGTACGAGCTGCCGAACATCGCCGGCGTCAAGGACGCGACCGCCAACATGGCGCGCGTCTCGCAGCAGCGCGCCGCGTTGGGGCCGGACTTCAGCCAGCTTTCCGGCGAGGACATCACCGCGCTCGGCTTCAACGTGCATGGCGGCCACGGCTGCATCTCGGTCACCTCGAACGTCGCGCCGCGGCTGTGCTCGGAGTTCCAGGCCGCCTGCCAGAAGGGCGATTACACGACCGCGCTCAAGCTGCAGGACAAGCTCGCGCCGCTGCACCTCAACCTGTTCGTCGAGACCAGTCCGGCGCCGGTCAAGTACGCGCTGTCGCTGCTCGGCAAGTGCCCCAACGCGCTTCGGCTGCCGATGGTGCCGGCGTCGGAGAAGGGCCAGGCCGCCGTGCGCGAGGCCATGGTGCACGCGGGCCTGATCAATTAATCCGCGTTCGCCTCACGAACGTTGCTCATCGAATACGAGACCCCGATCCGGTTGACCGGGGCTCAAGGACACTCCCATGGCCGCCAAGCCTGAGCGCCGATTCAAGATCGCTGCGGAGAACCGCAAGGCGCGGTTCAACTATGCGATCGGCGAGGTATTCGAGGCCGGTGTCCAACTCACCGGCACCGAGGTCAAATCGCTGCGCGCGGGCAGGGCGACGATCGCCGAGGCCTACGCCGACGCGCGCGAAGGCGAGATCTGGCTGATCAATTCCAACATTCCCGAATACCTGCAGGCGAGCCGCTTCAACCATGCGCCGAAGCGGCCGCGCAAGCTGCTGCTGCACAAGAATCAGATCAACAAGCTGATCGGCGCGGTCGAGCGCGAGGGCATGACGTTGGTCCCGCTCAAGCTCTATTTCAACGAGAAGGGCCGCGCCAAGATCGAGATCGCGCTGGCCAAGGGCAAGAAACTCTACGACAAGCGCGAGACCGACAAGAAGCGCTCGTGGGACCGCGAGCGCGGCCGGCTGTTGCGGCTGAAGGGGTGAAGCGCCATGGCGGCGGAACGTATCATCGGGATGCTGATCTTCCCGCGCCTGACCCAGCTCGACATGACCGGGCCCTATGAGGTTCTGGCGCGTCTGCCGAACACCAAGGTGCATCTGATCTCGCACAGCCTCGATCCGGTGAAGACCGATCGTGGCATGATGATCGTGCCGACCGTGACCTTTGCGGACTGCCCGCAGCTCGACGTGGTGATGGTTCCCGGCGGACCCGGACAGCAGGACCTGATGGAGGACGCCGTCGTCCTGCAATTCCTGCAGCGGCAAGCGCCGGGGGCGAAATACATCACCTCGGTCTGCACAGGCTCGCTGGTCCTGGGTGCGGCTGGGCTTCTCAAAGGCAAGCGCGCCACCTCTCATTGGGCGGCGATCGACCATCTCGGCGCGCTCGGCGCCGTTCCGGTGTCGGAGCGCGTTGTAGTAGATGGCAACGTCGTCACCGGCGCGGGCGTGGCGTCCGGCATCGATTTCGCGCTGGCGCTGGCCGCGATCCTGGAGGGCGAGACGGTCGCGCGCGAGATCCAGCTTCAGATCGAGTACGACCCGGCGCCGCCGTTCAATTCGGGCTCGCCCCGCACGGCAGCGCCCGAAATGCTCGCGACCTTGCGCGCCCGGGGGGCGGCGTTGAACGCGCAGCGCGGCGAGGTGGCCCGCCGCGTCGGGCAACGGCTCGGGGTGAAGCAGAGCCAGCAGCCATCGTCTTAAGGACCATCGCCATGCCGCTGCCGACCACGCTCGACCACTGCGTCATCCACGTCTCCGACTGGGAGCGCTCCAATGCGTTCTATCGCGACGTCATGGGCGCCGAGATGGTGAAGCGCGAGGCCGGCTGGGCGTATCGATTCGGCGACAAACAGCTCAACGTCCATGGCGTTGGCGTGCGGCCGGCCGAGGTCGCGCGGCTGCCGGTGCAGCCGGGCAACAGCGATCTCTGCTTCGAGTGGTCCGGCCCGATCGAAGACGCGATCGCCCATCTCAAGCGCCACGACATTGCTGTCGAGGCCGGGCCGATGCAGCGCTTCGGCGCCAAGGGCACCGGCACCAGCGTCTATTTCCGCGATCCCGACGGATCGCTGATGGAATTCATGTCCTACCAGCGCTGAGGGCGCATGACACAAACGCTGCACAATCCGCTGGTGCTGCCGGACGATCTGCCGGCGCCGCAGGACGACGGCGCCGCGCGTCATCTCACCGGCATGCGATTGCCGGCGATCGCGCTGCCTGCGACCGACGGTTCGCTGGTCGATCTCTCCGGGCTCAAAGGCCGCGCCGTCGTCTACGTCTATCCGCGCACCGGCGTGCCGGGCCAGGCGTTGCCGACCGGCTGGGACGGCATTCCCGGCGCGCGTGGCTGCACCCCGCAGTCGTGCGGCTTCCGCGATCATTTCGACGATCTCAAGGCGCTCGGCGTGGCGCGGCTTTACGGACTCTCGACCCAGGACACCGTCTATCAGCGCGAGGCCGTGGAGCGGCTGCACCTGCCGTTCCCGATCCTGTCCGATGCGTCGTTGCAGCTCACGCGCGCCATGGCGCTGCCGACATTCACGGTCGACGGCATGACGCTGATCAAGCGGATGGCCTGGGTGATCGACGACGGCGTCATCGGCAAGGTGTTCTATCCGGTGTTTCCGCCGGGCCGGAACGCGGAAGCGGTCATGGCCTGGCTGAGAGGAAATCGACGATGATCAAATTGACCGTGCTCTATGGGCACCCGAAGGATTCCGCTGAATTCGAGCGCTACTATCTCGACGTTCACACGCCGATCGCGCTTCGCGTCAAAGACGTGCGGCGGTTTGAAATAGCGAAGATCGTCGGAACGCCGGACGGCAGCAAGCCGCCATACTATCGCACCGCCGATCTGTATTTCGACGATCTGGTGCACCTGCAATCGGTGCTGGGATCGAAAGAGGGCCAGGAAACGGCCGCCGACCTTGCCAACTTCGCGACCGGCGGCGTGACGCTGATGATCGCCGACGTTCAGGACATTACGTTGAGGTGAGCGCGCACCGCGGCGAACACCGCGTGGAACATCTCGGTCGTCAGCACGCCGGTGTTGGTGTTGTAGCGTGAGCAATGATAGCTGCTGAACAGGGTGTGTGGCCCGATCGCCACCTTGGCGCCGTGGCCGAATGCAGCCGCTGACCGCTTGGCGCCAAGCGCCTTGACCGCCGTTTCATGGGCGACGCGGCCGAGCGCGACGATCGCACGCAGGTTCGGCATCTCCGCGATGGTCGGATTGAGAAAATGCCGGCAGGTGTTGATTTCGAGCGGGGTCGGCTTGTTCTCCGGCGGCACGCAGCGCACGCCGTTGGTGATGCGGGCGTCGACCAGCTCCAAGGTGTCGTCGGGGCGGGCCTCGTAGCGGCCGCGGGCAAAGCCGAATTCGAGCAGCGTCGCGTAGAGCAGATCGCCGGCGTAATCGCCGGTGAACGGCCGTCCGGTGCGGTTCGCGCCGCGCAGGCCGGGCGCCAGCCCCACGATCAGCAGCCGGGCATCGAGCGCGCCGAACGACGGCACCGGCGCGTTGAACCAGCCTGGTTCGCGCGCGCGCCAGTCTTTTCGGAATGCAACCAGCCGCGGACAAAGCGGGCAGTCGCGCCCGGGTTTGCCGCGTGGGGTCGGCATGATCGCCTCGTCGGAGCTAGTCCTCGAATTCGTCGTCGCCGCCGGCCGGCGTGCGGGCCGGCGCGGGACCGCGCTGCAGGAACTGCGGCGTGTGCTGGCGCTCGCCGCGCGGCTCGCGCGTGTCGCGGGCGCCGCGCTCCGACGGATCGCGGCCGATCTTCGGCTGCAGCTCGACGATATCGGTGAAAATGTCGGCTTGGCGGCGCAATTCGTCGGCGATCATCGGCGGCTGCGTCGAGATGGTTGAGACCACCGTCACCCGCACGCCGCGGCGCTGCACCGCCTCGACCAGCGAGCGGAAATCGCCGTCGCCGGAAAACAGCACCATGTGGTCGATGTTCGGCGCCAGCTCCATGGCGTCGACCGCAAGCTCGATGTCCATGTTGCCTTTGATCTTGCGGCGGCCGGTCTGGTCAACGAACTCCTTGGTCGCCTTGGTCACCACGGTGTAGCCGTTGTAGTCGAGCCAATCGATCAGCGGGCGGATCGAGGAGTACTCCTGATCCTCGATCACCGCGGTGTAATAGAACGCGCGCAGTCGATTGCCGCGCGATTGGAACTCGCGCAGCAGCCGCTTGTAATCGATGTCGAAACCGAGGGATTTGGCGGTGGCGTAAAGGTTGGCACCATCAATGAATAGCGCGGTTTTTTCGTCGGTGGGGTTGGGCATGGAACCTCTCTCGCAATCGAGAATTTCAACGAAGCAATCGCCCGCCCCGGGAAAGGGACGTCCGAAGAAGCAGTGAATCGTCGCTATCGAGACCGATTTGTGGCGCGTTGCCGGGAAATGAGGCCGGCCCCCGCGTCCTAGCAATCAATCCGACGGTCAACTATTAAAGTTCGACATGGGGCTTGGTTCCCCGGCGGTTGCCTACCAGACGGCCGGGGGCGCGCCAAGCCCGTAAATTCGCCTTGTAATTCCAGCTTGCGCTTTACCCGCCAAGGGGTTACCTACACCGCAACATTTCAGGACAACGTCACGTTGCAGGAGCGCGGCCATGGCCCGTGTCACCGTCGAAGACTGCATTGATAAGGTCGAGAACCGGTTTGATCTCGTACTGCTCGCGAGCCACCGCGCGCGCATGGTGTCGTCGGGTTCCCAGATCACCATCGAACGCGACAACGACAAGAATCCCGTGGTCGCGTTGCGCGAGATCGCCGAAAAGACGATTTCGCCCGAGGATCTGAAAGAGGGCCTCATCCATTCGCTGCAGAAATACGTCGAAGTCGACGAGGCCGAGGCCGAGGCCGATTCAGCCCCGCTGATCATCGGCTCCGGCAAGTCGCTCGATGCCGACGACACCGAGGTCGCGGTCGACCACATGAGCGAGGAAGAGCTGCTCAAGGGCCTCGAAGGTCTGGCGCCGCCCGAGGAACAGCCGGAACCCGAAGAGGAATAGGGGCCATTCGACCCGTTTAGACGTCAACGGCCCGGTCAATCCGGGCCGTTTTCATTTCATGAACCCAA
>CAMDEB010000291.1 GCA_945893085.1 Rhodoplanes serenus
TATTACCTGCGCGCCGGCATCTACCACTACAACGCCGAGCGCTTCATCGTGCCTGGCCCGGCGAAAAAGGCCCAGTGCGCGCACGCCTACAAGGTCTGGCACCAGGGCATCCGGCTGCGCCAGCCGAATATCGAGTTCGTCGAGGTGCCCTATGAAGGCACCACCTTGCCCGCACTGTTCATGAAGGCGCCCGGCGACGGTCCGAAGCCCACCGTGGTGGTCGTCAACGGCATGGACAACGCCAAGGAGATGAGCATCTTCTTCTGCGGCCTCGAATTCGCCCGCCGCGGCTATAACACGCTCTGCCTCGACGGCCCCGGCATGGGCGAGATGCGGCGCATGCGCGACATGGCGAGCCGCTACGACTACGAGGTGCCGGGCACCGCGGCGCTGGACTATCTGCTGAAGCGGCCGGAGGTCGACGGCAAGCGCGTCGCTATCATGGGCTACAGCTTCGGCGGCTACTACTCCTCGCGCATCGCGGCGTTCGAGAAGCGCTACGCCGCCTGCATCGCGCTCTCCGCGCTGCACTGGGACCTCGCCGCCTGGCAGCAGAAGATCAAGGACGCCAACAAGAACGCGCCGGGCTCGGTTGCGCAGTCGAACTTCCAGTGGCGCTGGGTGGCGGGCGCGCAGGACGAGGACGAAGGCATCGAGATCGCCAAGAGATTCTCGCTCAAGGACGTGGCGAAGAACATCACCTGCCCGTTCCTCGTCACCCACGCCGGCAACGACCGCGTGGTGCCGGTCGAGAACGCGCAGAAGCTCTATGACGCGGTCGGCTCGAAGAACAAGACGATCAAGATCTTCACCACCGAGGAAGGCGGCGCCGAGCACGCCCATGTCGACAATCGTCAGGTCGGCATCGACTTCGCGGCCGACTGGCTCGCGGACAACATCTAGTCGCGGCCCCAGGGAGAACGGACATGGACACCAAGGAGCTGCACGACCGCGGGCTCAAGCTCCGCAAGGACATGGTCGGCGCCGCGGCGGTCGAAAAGCGCGCCAGCGACTTGGGCGAGTTCGGCGCGCCGCTGCAGCACATCATCAACGCCTACGCCTATGGCGACGTCTGGAGCCGGCCGGGTCTGCCGATGGCGACGAAAAGCCTGGCGATGATCGCGATGATGTCGGCGGCGGCAAAGCCCGCCGAATTGCGCGTGCATCTCAAGGGCGCGCTGAAGAACGGCTGCACGCCGGAGGAAATCCGCGAGGTGCTGCTGCTGGTCGCGCTCTATTGCGGACTGCCGGCCGCGAACGAAGCGCACCGGGCGGCGGTCGAGGTCATCGCGGAAGAGAAAAAAGGCTGAACGCCCGCTTAGTCTTCGTGGAACTGCACCACCACCCGCTCGGCCAGGATCGGTGTGCAATACTTCGCGAAGAACTCCTGGTGCCCCTTCGATTCCGCATATTGTAAATAGCCCTGCGGATTGTCGAACACCATCGTCAGCCCGACGTCGTAGTTGCCGGCGAAGTTGCCCTTCTTCACATGAGTTTCGCCACCAGCGCCTTCGTTGCGGCCGAAGACCCATGAGCGGACGGTCGGCTGGCTCGCCATCAAGCCGGGAAACGCCTTGAGATAGGCGTCGATATCCGCCGGCTTGGCGTCAGGCTTGAACTTCAGAATGGCGATGTGTCGGAACATTCCCAGCACTCCTTGATCATGTTGACAGCTTGTAGATGCGCTCGGCATTGCCGCCGAGCACGGCCGCCCGTTCGTTCGCGGACAGGTTAGATACCAGTTCGTTGATGCCGCTCCAGACCTCCTGGAACGTGCCGCTCAACAGCACCACCGGCCAGTTGCTCGCGGCCATGACGCGGCCCGGCCCGAAATGCTGCAGCACGTGGTCGACATAGCGGCGGATCGCGTCCGTGGACCAGGGCCAGCGCCACACCACATCGCCGCCGACCGAGAGTTTGACGGAGATATTCGGGCAGGCGGCGGCCTGCACAATCTGCGACGCCCACGGCTGCCAGCCCTGCTCCGGCACCGGCGGGCGGCCGAGGTGGTTGAGCACCACCGGCAAATCCGGCCTGCGCCGTGCCGCCTCCAGCACCGAAGCGAACTGCGGCTCGGTGTTGGGAATAACCTCGAGCACGAGTCCGGCGTGGCGCAGCAAGCCAATGGACTCCTGCACGGTCGGTTGCAGCAACCAGTTCGGGTCTGGCTCGAAATTGATGAGATGACGCATGCCGACGAATTTCTTGCGCGGCCGGAGTTCTTCCAGCGCGAGAGCGCAGGTCCGCGGATCGGCGAGCGGAACCCAGCCGACCACCGCCCGGATGAACGGGTGCTGATCCGCGATATCGAGGTATTCCAGCGTCTCGTCGTAGTTGTCGAGCGACTGCACCAGGATCGTACCGTCGATGCCGGCCTTGCGCAGTTCGGGCAGCAGATCGTCGGGCGTGAAATCGCGGTTGAGGCTGGTGCCCCACGACGGTGGAAAGTGGTGCGGCCGCTTCGCCGTCCACCAGACGTGGTGATGACAATCGATCACGGCCATGATTTACGGCCGCTTTTTGACGAACTCGTCGTGCTCTTTCTTCAGCCACACGAAGCCCGACGCCTCGACGTTCGGCACGCCGATGTAGCAGAAGATCAGCGATGCCTCCTCGGTGTCCGACGCATTGGCGATGGCGTGCAGCGAGCCGCTCGGGACGTACACGAAGTCGCCGGCCTCCAGCATGATTTCCTTGCGGTTGCTGGTGTCATGGCGGCCGGAGATGCAGCGGATCCTGCCGGACATGATGTACCAGCAGACGTCGTTGTTGGTGTGGTAGTGCGTCAGATTGGGCGGATCACCCGGCACCAGCACGGTGCGGCCCATCACGGCGTTGGCGCCGTCGATCGTGGCATCGCTGACGCCGAAACCGACGCGCAACGGCGGCTCGAAATTAAGGTCGACGCCGATGCTCTTCTGGCGGACGACGGTGACCTCTTGCTTCTCGAACGGAACCATCTCAACTCCCTAGCGGCCGCGCCACTGCGGCTCTTTCTTCTCGACGAACGCGTTGACGCCGGTGCGGAAATCCTCGCTGCCGTAGCATTCTCGCACAAGATCGTCGCCGTCCGGCAAGCCGGCGAGCAGCAGCCGGCGCATGGCTTCCTTGCTGACACGCATGGTGATCGGCGCGTGCTTGACCAGGCGGCCGGTGATTTCGGCGATCTTCGCGTCGATGGCTTCGGGCGCGACGACTTCGGTCAGGAAGCCGCCGGCGAGCGCCTCCTCGGCGGCGAGGTTTTCCGCCAGCAGCAGCACTCGCTTGGTGCGCGATGCGCCCAGCGCGCCGACCAGGCGGGCATAGTTCGCCATCGACAGGCAGTTGCCGAGCGTGCGCGCGATCGGCACGCCGAAGCGCGAGCCGGGCGTCGCGATGCGCAGATCGCAGCAGGCGGCGATCGCAAGTCCGCCGCCGATGCAGAAGCCCTCGATCACCGCCAGCGTCGGCATCGGCAGCGCCTCGACGGCGGCGAGATAGCCCTCCATCTTCACTTCATAGCCGATGCCGTCCTCGCCCGAGCTGAAGGTCTTGAATTGGGCGATGTCGGTGCCGGCGATGAACGCCTTGCCGCCGGCGCCGCGCATCACCACCGCGCGGACGCTGTCATCGCTGCGCAGCCGGGCGCAGGCCTCGCCGAGCTGCTGGTACATCTGCCAGGTCATCGCGTTGCGCGCCGCCGGCCGGTCGAACAGGACCGTGACCACATTCTCGTTGCGGGTGACGCGGACTTCGCCGTCGCTCATGGGTTGGTTCTCACTCTCACTTCAATGGCTCGATGCGCGCGACCCAGGCCAGGTTCGCCAGCCGGTCGAGATTGTCCGGCGTCACCATGCGCAGCCGGATGCGGTTGATCGCGCCGTCGCGGCCGGAGAACACACCGTATTCCCGGACGCGCTCGTTGTGGAAGCGGTCGGGCGTGAAATTCAGCACCACGATCACGTTGCTCGGGCCGGTGGCGCCGCGCAGCGACGGGTCGAGCCGGCCGCCCGCGGTCGCGAAGCCGTAGAGCTCCTGGCCGTACAGCACCAGTACGATCAGGACGATGCCGGCCACGATCTTTCGGCCCTCGGCGCTGAACAGCCGCCTCATCTACTGCTCCTTGGTCACGTCGATCACCAGACCCCAGCGCTCGATGGTGCGCTGCTCGAGCGGCAGCAGGATCCAGCGATCGATGGCGATGGCGATGGTGCCGATGATCAGGCAGCCGCCGATGATGATGTCGGAGCGATGATACTCGGCGGCCTGGAAAATCATATGCCCGAGCCCGGTCGAGGCGCCGACCAGCTCGGCCGCGATCAGTGCGCGCCAGCCGAAGCCGAGCCCCGAGCGGATGCCGGTGAGGATGTAGGGCAGCGCGCCCGGCAGGATCACGGTGCGGATCGTTTCCCAGCGGCCGCCGCCCAGCGCCTGCACGCCCTGCTCGTAGACCTGCGGCACCAGCTGCACGCCGAGCACGGTGTTCTGGAACACGATGAAGAACACCGTGTTCCAGATCACGAACACCGCCAGCGCGGTGCCGATCCCGAGCCAGCCGATCATCAGCGGCAGCCAGACGATGCCGGAGATCGCGTTGAAGAACACCACCAGCGGATTGAGGAACTCCGACACGTTGCGATAGAGCCCGGCGACGAACCCGCCGACGATGCCGGTGATGATGCCGACGCCGGCGCCGAGCAGCAGCCGCCACAGGCTGGCGAGCGTGTGCGTCCAGAGATCGCCGTTCGCGGCACTGATCCAGATCGCATCGACCACGTCGGCGACCGGCGGCAGCGTCGCCTTGCTGGGCTGCAACAGCTCCCAGGCGATCCACCAGGCCAGCAAGAGCGCGACGAACGGCACGGCCGGCAGCAGGCGCCAGCCGATCCTGCCGAGCGCGTGGTGCACCGACGCCGATGCGTGTGTGGCCTGCATGCTCATTGCCGCAACAGTCCCCAGCGCGCCACGGTGAGATTCTCGATCGGTTGCACGATCAGGCGATCGACGACGATGTAGAGGCAGCCGATGACGATCATCCCCACCATGATGCGATCGATCTGCCCGAAGGTGCGCGCGCCGAAGATCAGGTCGCCGAGCCCACCCTTGCGCACCAGCATCTCGGCGGCGATCAGCGCGCGCCAGCCGTAGCCCATGCCGAGCCGCAGTCCCACCACGATCGAGGGCAGCGCGCCCGGCAGATACACGTCGGTGACCAGGCGCAGCCGGCTGGCGCCAAGCGAGCGCAGCGCCATCACATAGTTCTCGGGGATCGAGCGCACGCCGATCATGCTGTTGAAGATGATCGGAACGATCAGCGAATAGATCACGATCACCAGCGTCGTGGTGTTGCTGAACCCGAACCAGATGATCGCGAGCGGCAGCCAGGCGATGCCGGAAATGCTCTGCAGGAACCGCAAAAAGCCTTCGAGCGAGTGCGCGGCATAGCGATTGGTGCCGACCGCAAAGCCGATCGGCACGCCGATCAGCATCGAGAGCAGCGCCGCGATGCCGATCATGCGCAGCGAGGTCGATGCATACTCCGCAATGACGCCGTGCGTGACGAGGTGCACGAAGGCGTCCCAGGCCTGCAACGGCGAGACCAGCAGACCATCGTCGATGTTGCCGGCAACCTTGACCGTCCACCAGATCGCGATCAGGGCGGCAAACGGCAGCAGGATCCTGAAGCCGCGCAGGCCCCGCCACAGGCTAAGGCTGGAGGCGGGCCGGGCCAGCGCGGCGGAGGGCGCAGCCGCAACGCTCATGCACGCGCCTCGGCGGGTTGCGCCGCCTCGGACGGCACGGCGGCGCCGCGCTCCTCGCGCACCAGCCGCAGCACGCGCTCGGCGATCGCCTGCATCGCGGCATCGAGCTTGAACGACTCCCAATCGCGGCCGGAGCCGCGCCCGGGCACGTCGATCACGGCCTTGATCCGGCCGGGCCGCCGCGTCATCACCAGCACGCGATCGCCGAGGAACAC
>CAMDEB010000292.1 GCA_945893085.1 Rhodoplanes serenus
GCCAGTGCACCCTCAGTCCCGGCCAGAAGTAGCTGTCGTTGTAGTAGGACGTGGCGTAGGTATCGAGCACGTCCTCCGGCTCCGCCCCCGGCGGCGTGTCCGGCCCGGCTTCGAGCAGAAGCACCGATGCGCCGGAGCGCGCCGACAGACGATTGGCGAGCACGCAACCGGCCGCGCCTCCGCCCACGATGATGGTGTCGAAGCTGCTTGTCATGGACCGTGTGTCATTGCTGGAGGATGTCAGTGTCGCGGGTTTCGATTGAAGCATGCCGGTTCGAATGAGCAAAGAGCCATACGGGCGAAAGCCCGTTCGCGGACTCATGACGGCAGCCAAATTGGCTGCCATAATCAATGCAGAAGCCGAGACAAAAAGCCGGGAGGAATGCCCATGTCCAATATTTCCGTCGCCACTTGCTATGTGCGGCGTGCACTGCTGGCGACGATGCTGGGCGCCACCGCGGCGCTCTGCCTGCCGTTCGACGGTGCGCGCGCGCAGCAATGGCCGGATCGGCAAATCAATATGGTCGTGTGCTTCCCGGCCGGCGGCGGCACCGACATAGCGGCCCGCCTCATCAACACCCTGCTTGGCGAAGCGCTCGGCAAACCGGTGATCGTGGAAAACCGCGGCGGCGCCGGCGGCAACATCGCAATCGCCGCGGTCAAGCGCCTGCCGTCCGACGGCTACACGCTGCTGGTCTGCTCCAGCGCCTTCGTGGTCAATCCGAGCCTCTACGCCCAGGCGGCCTACGATCCGCTCAAGGACTTCATCCCGCTCATGGTCATCGGGGCGTCGCCGAACGTGTTCGTGGTTCCGGCGCAGTCCGAGATCAAGTCGATGCCGGAGTTCCTCGCCAAGGCGAAGGCCAATCCGGGCAAGCTGAACTGGACCAGCCCCGGCGCCGGCACGACGCCGCAGCTCGCGGGCGAACTGATCAAGCTGCGCACCGGCATCGAGATGCAGCACATCCCGTTCCCCGGCGCGGGTCCTGCGACCACCGCCGTGCTCGCCGGCCAGGTGGATCTCTACACCGCCAATCTGGGGTCGATGGCGGCTCTGATCGAGAGCGGCAAGCTGCGCCCGATCGCCGTCACCTCCAACAAGCGCTGGCCGACGCTGCCGAACGTTCCCACCCTCGAAGAGGCCGGGATCAAGAATGCGGAATCCGACACCTTCCAGGGCATCTATGTCACAGCGGGTACGCCGCAGCCGGTCGTCGACCGGCTGGCGAAGGAGCTGACCACGATCCTCAGCCGCCCCGACATCAAGGAAAAATTCGACAGAGCCGGATTGCCGGTGCTCGCGGAAGGACCGGCTGCATTCCGCGCACGCGTGCAGCGCGAGGTGCCGATGTACAAAGAAATCATCGACAAGGCCAACCTCCGCATACCATAACGCCACCCAACGCTGTCATCGCCCGGCTTGACCGGGCGATCCCGCGCTTTCAAAAAGATCGA
The DNA here is from genome assembly GCA_945893085.1 of Rhodoplanes serenus. Taxonomy (GTDB): domain Bacteria; phylum Pseudomonadota; class Alphaproteobacteria; order Rhizobiales; family Xanthobacteraceae; genus Z2-YC6860. Next base: position 1,456 of record CAMDEB010000292.1, read on the forward strand.
TGCCCCGCCTTCGCGGGGCATGACTGCGGAGAACGGAACAGACAATGCCGAAGCCGCTCGCGGGAATCCGCGTCATCGAGCTTGCCAACTTCATCGCCGGTCCCCTGTGCGGCACGCTGCTCGGCGACATGGGCGCCGACGTCGTCAAGATCGAGCCGCTGAAGGGCGAGATGGGCCGCCAGACGCCGCCGATCCGCAACGGCGAGAGCGTGAGCTTCGCCGCGCTCAACCGCAACAAGCGCAGCCTGGTCCTCGACCTCAAGCGGCCGGAGGCCTGCGAGATCATCCGCAAGCTCGCGGCGAAGTCCGACGTTCTGGTCGAAGCCAACCGGCCGGGCGCGCTGGAAAAGCTCGGACTCGGCGGCGAGGACCTCAAGGCGGTCAACCCGCGCCTCGTCTACACCTCGGTGTCCGGCTTCGGCCAGACCGGCCCCGACCGGCGCCGCGCCGGCGTCAATCTGATTGTCGAGGCGTTTTCCGGAATCCTGTCGGTGACCGGCGAGCCCGGCAAGATGCCGTTCCGGCCGGGCGTGCAGACCGCCGACGTGTTCGGCGCGATGTTTGCGACCTATGCCACGCTCGCGAGCCTGGTCGGCGCCGCGCGCAACGGCGAAGGCCGCATTGCCGACGTCTCGCTGGTCGAGGCCTCGATCGCCACCGCCGCCTGGGAGGCGGCGGAATATCTGGAAACCGGCCAGGTTCCGCAGCCGCTCGGCAACCGCCACCGCCTGACCGCGCCCTATCAACTGTTCGAGACCAAGGACAAGCGCTATCTCGCGATCGGGACGCCGAACGACATGTTGTTCGCCAAGCTGATGCAGGTGCTGGGCCTCGAAGCGCATCTCGCCGACCCGCTGTTCTCGACCTATGCCAAGCGCAAGATCAACGAGGACGCGCTGGTGGCGCTGGTCGAGCCCGCGGTCCGCGAGTGGCAATCCGATGATCTTGAAAAGGCGCTGATGCTGGTCGGCGTACCGTGCGGGCGGCTGAACAACTTCAAGGAGGTGTTTGAGCACCCGCAGATGGTCGCGCGCGACATGGTGCGGGAGATCGAGCATCCGCGGCTTGGCAAGATGCGCGTGGCGCGCAATCCGATCCTGCTCGACCATGACGGCCCCGACATTACGCGGCCCTGCCCGATGCTCGGCCAGCATTCGGAGGAGATTTTGCGCGAGCTTGGATACGCGCAAGGCGCGATCGAGGCCCTTGTGGCGTCGGGCGTGACCAAGCTTGCCACGGAGCCGCCGCGCACAGTCGCCGCCGAATAAAGAACGGTGTCATCGCCGGGCTTGACCCGGCGGTCCATCATGCCAAACAGGTTCTCCAATCAGGATGGATGCGCGGGTCAAGCCCGCGCATGACAGTCGAATTCGAGGAATGACGATGCTTGCGCGCAGCTTTCTTTATGTCCCGGCCAATCGCGAGAAATTCCTGGAGAAGGCCACGGGACTGCCGTCCGACGCCTTCATGTTCGATCTTGAGGACTCGGTGCCGCCGGCGGAGAAGGCCAACGCCCGTTCGGGCGTGCGCGCCTATGCGCCGAAGATCGTCGGCGATCGGGTCTGGGTGCGGATCAACGGCATCGAGACTGGCTTCGCCGAAGCCGATCTTGACGCGGTGATCGGCGTCACCGGCATCGGCGGCATCTGCCTGCCAAAGGTGGAATCCGGCGATGAGGTTCGGCGCTGGGACGCGATGATCGCGGAGCTCGAAACGCAGCGCGGCCTGGCGGTCGGCGCCACCAGGCTCATCCTGTCGATCGAGAGCGCACTCGGCGTGCTGTTCGCCTACGAGATGGCGACCGCGGCCAAGCGCGTGGCATCGATGATGTTCGGCGGCGCGCAGGATGGCGACCTCAACACCGACCTCGGCTGCGTCTGGTCGCTCGACGGGCCGGAGATGATGTACGCGCGCCAGCACACGCTGCTCGCCGCCCGCGCCGCACGCTTCGACACGCCGCTCGACGGCGTGTTCGCCAACGTGCGCGATCCCGAAGGCTTCGAGCGCGATACCGACTTGTCGCGCCGGCTCGGCTATCGCGGCCGCACCGTGATCCATCCCTCGCAGATCGAGCCGTGCAACCGGCTCTACATGCCGAGCCAGCAGGAGCTCGACTATTACGCCCGCGTGCTGGAGGCATTCGACAAGGCCGTGGCCGCGGGCAGCGCCTCGACCACCGTCGACGGCAAGATGATCGACGAGGCGATGGCAAAGGCCGCGCGGCGCGCGCTCGATCAGGCCGCGGCGTGCAAGAAGGCGGGCTGACAGCAGCGGTTGGGCCTCAGGTCTTGTCCCGTCCGAACGGCGCGTTCTCTTCTTGATAGAGCTCGATCGTCGCACCGGGACCGGCCTCGCCGGTGAGCCCGACCGTGATGAGCTGGCCGTCCGAGGTGCGAACGCTCGCGATCCGGCGCGGCTGCCAATTCTCCTGGCCGAGCATGTGGCGGATGACGGAGATCTCCTCGACCACGGCGTCATGCACACGATCGGTCTCGAACCGGTCATTATGGCAGCGCGCGCAGAGCAGCGGCTGCGGAAAAAATCCGGTCCGGCATTTCGTGCAGCGCCAGATTCCTACGCCCGGTGTCATGGCGCGCGCTCCAGGATTGCCGCGCCCGCCGTGCCGCCATAGCGGTACATGGTCATCCCGTAGCCGGTCGCGACGGCGAGCCGCGCGTCCTTGACCTGCCGTTCGCCGGCCCGATGCTGCAATTGCAGCACCGCCTCCGCGATGCCGTTCAGTCCCCCGGCCGGGCCGCCCGGCTGGCCCGCAGACATCATGCCGCCGAAGGTGTTCACCGGAAACGTCCGCTCGGCGATTTCGCTCCGGCAGAACCGCGCCAAATCGTTGCCGGGGACGAGGCCCAGGTCGTTGAGCTGCGCCAGCACCATGGTGGGATAATCGTCATAGATGCTGGCGAGGTCGATGTCGTCCGGCCGCACGCCCGCGCTCTGCCACAGCTCGTTCGCGAACGTGCTGATGCCGGTCTGCAATCCGTCGCCGGACTGGTTGTCGTAGTTGAAGCTGTGGCGGATGGCGCGCACGCGCACGCCCGGACGTTTTTTCGGAGCACGGTCCGGATGCGCGACGACGATCGCCTGCGCGCCCGCGATCACCGGCACGCAGTCGTAGCGCGACAGCGGATCGGCCACCAACGGCGCGGCAAGATATTCGTCCATGGTCATCGGCGCGCGATAGACCGCGTAGGGATTTCCCGCAGCCCACGCACGCTGCGATACGGCGATGTGGCCGTAATCGGATTTCTCCAGGCCATACTTTTTCATCTGCCGGGAAGCGACCAGGGCATAGACGCCGTTCGGCCCGCCATGCCCGAGCGGCGCCAGATGCTCGCGGGTCGCGATGTTGTAGTTCGAGGCGAGCTTGGCGTAGCCCGCGAGCCCGGTCGCGTCGCCCGCGACAATCAGGATCGGCGACGCAGCGCCCATCTCGACTCCGCGCAGGGCGTGGCCCAGCATGTTCATCGCCGACGAGCCGCCGTTGGTGTCCTGCAGCAGCCAGCGCAGCGACAGGCCGAGCTTCCAGGCCAGGTCGACGGCGGTATCGGGCGCGAGCGAGAACGACGTCACCGCCATGCCCTGCACCTCGGCGGCGTCGAGCTCGGCGTCCTTGAGCGCCGCCACCACCGCATCGCGGATGAAGGTGTGTGTCGATTGGCCGGGCTCCGGGCGCCGGGTGTAGGCCGACTGGCCGACGCCGATGATGGCGGCGTTGTTGAACATCATTTCCCCGATGCGTTGAGAGCCGCCCGTATTGATGTTAGCCTTTGGCCACGAGTCAATCGCTCGATCCGTCATCCTGAGGTGCCCGCGCGCAGCGCGGGCCTCGAAGGATGCACGGCCCGGGCCGTCGCCCTTCGAGGCTCGCTTCGCTCGCACCTCAGGGTGACGGGTCTAGAGTACGCGTCTTGCACCAAATGAAATCCGAAATCCGCGACGAAATGAAGATCGATTGGGATGCCCCGATCGAAATGGACGATGGCGTGGTGTTGCGCGCCGACGTGTTCCGGCCGGTCACTGAGGGCAAATACCCGGTGATCCTGAGCTACGGCCCCTATGCCAAGGGCCTGGCGATGCAGGAGGGCTACAAGAGCCAGTGGCTGCGCATCACCAAGGGCGCGCCCGAGGTGCTCGAAGGCTCCAGCAACAAGTACCAGAACTGGGAGCTGTTCGATCCCGAGAAGTGGGTGCCGGACGGCTACATCTGCCTGCGGGTGGATTCGCGCGGCGCCGGGCGCTCGCCCGGATATCTTGAAGTGTGGTCGCCGCGCGAGGCCAAGGACATCGCGGCCTGCGTCGATTGGGCCGGCGTGCAGCCGTGGTCGAACGGCAAGGTCGGCATCCACGGCATTTCGTATTACTCGATGAACCAGTGGCAGGCGGCGCCGCTCAAACCGAAGCACCTCGCGGCGCTGTGCATCTGGGAGGGCTCGTCCGACTACTACCGCGAGCTGTGCCGGCACGGCGGCATCCTCAGCGAC
>CAMDEB010000293.1 GCA_945893085.1 Rhodoplanes serenus
GCGGCCGACGATAAATAAAAACAGCGTGCCGAAAAACCGCACACGCTGCATCAGGAACTGGACCGCCGCAGGCGTGACGACGGTGACCACGCCTTCAATCACCCGAGACTGATCCACGCTGGCGCCGCTGCCCATTCGGCCGACCCCGAGCACGGACTGCAGTTCGTAAAGCGCCGCCAGCGGGCGATCGAGAATGAGCAGTTTTTGCTTGATCGCGGCCCCCAGCTCGGGCGCCCTGCCGACGAACTCCGTGACCGGCTGCGCCAGCGTCATCGCCGCGAGGTTCATGATGCCGATCAGCGCGACGACCGCTCCCAGCGCCGTGACCCAGCCGGGGACGCCGCGCCGGGTGGCGTAGCGGATGATCGGACCGAGCGTCATGCCGACCACGATGGCGCTCAGCACCGGCAACAGAAACGCACGCGCCAGATAGAGGAAAACGCCGAACATCAACGCGGCCATGACGATGGTGGCCGCTTGCGCCATTGCCCGCCAGAAGCTCGCAGCATCCTCGAGCGGCGTCGGGTCGCGCGCCTCGAGCTTCAGACTCCGCTCGATCCAATGTCGTGGCGACCGCTTCGTAGCGAGATTTCCCACACCCTTTGCAGCGCGGGTCTCGGCATGGTCCGCCATTGGCCCGCCGTCAGATCCACACGCCGAGGTATTTCAACAGCGACAGCACACCGATGATGATGACGATGACGCGGACGATCTGCTTGGCCCACCCGTCGATCGGCAGCAGGTTGACCAGATAGAGGACGAGAATGATGACCAGGAAGGTAACGAGCACGCTGATGAGGAGCGACATGGCAGTGTCCTTTGCGAAATGCGAGGTCCAATAGGCAATTCAATGCGGCCTGGCACGGGATCGGGTCCCGCCAAGTCCGGCTTCTCAACGTGCGCCGACGGTTCCGGTTCCCTCAAATGGGACCGGATTGCCGGGCGTTGGACTGCAAAGGATAGGAAACGGCGCCTCAGGTGCGCCGCTTGGGCTGCTTCTCGGCCTTTTGCGGGTCCTTGATCGGCGGGCCGCGCTTGATGTTGAGCCGGCGCATCGATTTCTCGTCGAAATCGTCGTCGGTCTTGAAGCCGGCGGCGCGGATGCCGGCGATGGCGCAGAGATCGTCGACCTCGTTGGTGTCGCCGGTGGTGGCGATGGCACCGATCACCTCACCTTCCTTGTCGCGGATCAACTGGCCGCCGCCTTCGAGGAACATCGGGCCGTCGGCCAGCTCGAGGAACGAGTTCATGAACAGCGGCTTTTCCTTGGCCTTCTCCAGCACCAGGCGGGATTGCCGGCCCATGGCCAGCGCCGCATAGGCCTTGCCGTAGGACACCTCAAAGCGCAGCAGCGACGCGCCGTCCTGCTTCAGCACCGCCTTCACCCGTCCGCCGGCGTCGAGCAGGACGGCGGTCAGCGGGTAGGCGTTTCGCCGCCGCGCCTCGGCGAAGGTGGCATTGATGACTTTTAAAGCCTCGTCGAGCGTGATCGCGCGCATTCCTGTCTCCATGGGAAACTCATTGGCAGCATATCAGAAGGCGAAGCGATCGCGCAGATTGCGGCGGTCGGCGACGATGCGGGCGACGGTTGCACGCTCAGTGTCGCTCGCCAGCAGCGGGTCGATCAGATCGACCTGGTTCATGGCGACGAGCTGCAGGATTTCGCTGCGGATGCCGCCCGCGCTGTCGCGCGGCAGCGCGTCGACGATCTGCATGCGCTCCGGCGCCTTGGCCGGGCCGAGACCGGCGCTGATAAAATCGCGCAACGCCTGCTCGGACGCGCCCGGCGCCTCGACGAAGGCGTAGAGGCCGGTGCCGGTGCGCCGGTCGGGAAAGGCGACGACCGCGGCATCGCGCACCTGCGGGTGCGCCTTGAGCCGGCTGGCGATGGCCGGCGCGTCATGCACCAGCCGCGGCCCGCCGCCCTCGCGATCGACAAAGCGAAACAGCCCGCGGGTGACCCAGTAGTAGATCTTCTTGCCGCTCGCCATCCAGATCCGGGTGGGCCAGCTCTTGCGCGCCAGCACCCGGCGCTCCGAAGGCGTCAGCGCCTCGGGCGCGTAGCGCCGCTTGTGCTTGAGCAGGTGGCGCAGGTCCTCGTAGGCGGCGATCCGGAACAGGAGGCCGCGGCGATTGAAGTGGGCGGCGAGCTGGAAATCGGTGAGGTACGCGCGGCCGTCGGGGCCGCGCAGCCAGTTCTGCTCCTTGGCGAGATCGTTGTGGCAGATGCCGGTGCGGTGCAGTTTGCGCAGCGCGGCCTTGGCGCTGCGGAAATAGCGCTCGTCGCCCTGCGGCTTGGCGACGTGGAGCGCGACGCCGTCGATCCAGCCGCGCACCAGACACCTGCGGCCGCCGAACAGCAGCGGCGGAGCGATGCCGAGCGCGCCGGCCCGCGCCAGCGCCTTGCGCTCGCGGACGAACAGGTGGCGGGCGATCGGCCAGGCCCACCACGGCACGGCGTCGAGCCGGCGCAGCACCGCCTCGACCTCGCCCGCCGGAGTTGAAAAATGCCCCCGCTCGACCGTCGAGAACACGTCGCGCTTGAGCACCACGGCGCCGCGCCAGCGGCCGGCGATCTCGTTTGGAATCTGTTCGTGCGCGTCCATGCCGGCCGGCTTCTAGCACGGGTACAAGACGCTGGCATCGCGGGGTTGGTGCCGGGTGAGGGGATTGAACCCCCGACCTTTGGTTTACAAAACCACTGCTCTACCGCTGAGCTAACCCGGCTCGGCGCGACAGCTACCAGCCCGGCCGGGCCGGGACAAGGCGACCCCTTCGCCGCCCGCTACAATCCCGCAAGCCCGAACGCCAGCGCCAGCACCCACATCGCGATCGCGACGGCCGAGGTCCAGAGCGCGAACGTCAGATAGGTTTCGCGCAGCACCGTCGCGCTTGCCCATTGCGCATAGGCCTCCGGCGGACGCTGATCCTTCTCGATGTATAGCCACATCTCGGTGTGGCGGTAGTTCTTGGTGCGCGCCTCGTTGGCTTTGAGAATCAGCACGAAGGCCATGATGGTGGTGAGGATGCCGCCGGCTTGAAAGGCCAGTCGCGGCATGAAGGACATGCCGACCATGACGCAGAAAATCGCGAGCGAGGCGAAGGCACAAGCTCGCAGCACGGTTTCGTAGGCGATGCGACGCATGTTTTCCACGGGCTGTCCTCGTCCGCAGATCAACCAGCCGCCGGCAGCAGGGTTCAACCGAATCCAATAGCAATGGCAGCCTATCCCGCTGCTGGGATACCTACAATTGAGGATCGTCAACGTTTCCGTGACTTCCTACAGCTTGACGTCGAGGAAATTGCCGATCGCCGGAATGGTGAGGATGGCGGTTCCCGCCAGCCAGATCCACATCGATACCTCGGTGGAATCGTCCTTGGCGCCGATGGCGCGCTCGTAGAGCGCCGCCGGGATGCCGCCCAGGATGATGGTCGCGGTCGAAACCATCAGCGAGGAGAACAACAGCGTCAGCGGCACACTGCCAAACAGCAACGCCGGGGCGAGAATTTGCACGTGGATCAGCGCAAACAGCAGCCAAAGCTGATTGAACAGCCCGTTGACCATCCCGAAGAAGGCGATGCCGATGTAATAGAAATTTCTTGGCATGGTGCGATCAGCTCACGCGCGGGATGGCGCCCAAGGCGAGGAAGACATAGAGCAGGGCGACGCGCAGCCAGAACAGCCACACGACGCCAAACAACCAAACGACGACGGGCATGGCCGCCTTCGGCGTGACGAACTCGACGGCCCAGACCACCGGATCGGTGATGCGGCAGAAGAATCGCCAGATGTAGTTGGCCGAATCCGGCTGCGCGATCAGGCCGAGCAACGCGCGGCCGAGCAGCGTGTACATCAACGCCGCCAGAATGAAATTCGGCAGGTGGAAGTACCAGTGGGTGAGAAGCGAACTGCTGATGTTCACGGAGCGACTACCGCCTCTGCGCGCCGTGAGCGGCATGTGCTCCGCCCCCGGCGCAGGCAGGGTAGCGGGTCACTTCGGCCGCGTCACGTACCAACCGAAAGCCGCGAAATAGGCCGCACCGAGCACGAGAGAACCGACGAGCCACGACACCTCGCCGGGGCGGACGTACCAGAGCAGACCGACAAGAACGAACCACAAGATCGTCCCCAGGGCCATGAGCAGGTGCATGCGCGCCTCTTGCAGAATTGCGCGACGGTCTTAGCAGGCTCATGCCGGGTTTGATTTTAGACCATCTGTCGTTGCGGCAATCCGCCGAAAAGAAGCGGGGCCCCGAAGGGCCCCGCCGATTCTTGGACCATGAAACGGATCAGCTCTTCTCTTCGAGAACCGTCCGGCCTCGCGGCTTCCGGATCTCGTCGATGAAGGCTGCCATCTCCGCCGACGGTGCCTTGGTCATCAGGCTGACCACGTAGATCACCAGGAAGCCGAGCGGCATGCCCAGCAATCCGCAGTTGATGTTGTTGAGGTCGAACCACCCGACCCTGTTGGCCATCGGGTTCGCCGCGCTTGCCGGTACGTCGGCAAGCCATCTCGGATCGGCCATGACCTGGGCGACGTTGATCAAGGCTTGACCGGTCTCCGGGTTCAGGAGCGAAGACATGCCGAAGTAAGTCACGCCCGCCTGCGGGAAATATCTTGAGACTACAAGATAGAACAGGCAGATGCCCCATCCGGCCATGATCCCGCAGATCGCACCCGCCGTGGTGGCGCGTTTCCACCAGATGCCGAGCACGATCGCTGGGAAGTTCCCCGCCATGGCGAGCGAGAATGCCCACCCGACCATGGCCAGGATGTCCGACGGTCTTGTTGCAGCAAGCGCCGCCGAGGCCACGGCCACGAAGAACAAGAGCACCCGGGCCACGGTGAGCCGACGGATGGTCGGCGCGTTCGGGTCGAGCATCTTGTAGTAGATGTCGTGGCTGAGCGCGTTGGCGATGGCGAGCAGGAGGCCGTCGGCGGTGGAGAGCGCGGCGGCAAGGCCGCCGGCGGCGACCAAGCCCGAAATCACATACGGAAGGCCCGCGATCTCGGGAGTTGAGAGCACGATCACATCCGTATTGATGACGAAGTCGGAGAACCGGACGACGCCCGGATGCCCCGCAATCGCCTTGCAGGCGGCGATCGCGGCGTCAAGACTGGCGGCGTTCTTGCCGCAAATCTGGATCAGCCCAAGCTCGCCCCAGGTGAACAGCCAAGGTTTGAGGCTGCTGACGTTGCTGCCGATGATGTTGGTGTAGACCTCCAGCTTCGAGAACGCCGCATAGGCCGGCGCCGAGAAATACAGGAGGAAAATGAACAGCAGCGACCAGGCCACCGAATCCCGCGCCTCCTTGACGGAAGGCGTGGTGAAGTAGCGCATCAGGATGTGCGGCAGCGATGCGGTGCCGACCATCATGCAGAAGATGATGCCGAAATAGTTCAATGGCGTGTAGTTCATGAAGGGCTGGATGTGCGGTCGCAGCGTGCCTGGTGGGCAGGCATCTTTCGTGCACAGAATCGCCAGCCCGTCCTTCACCAATTGCTGCTCGCGGGCCGTGATCTCCAGAATCGCCTGTCCATAGGTGAGCTCCGGGATCGGAATGCCGTAGCGTTGCGTTGACAGGATGACGATCGGCGTGAGGTACGCGATGATCAGCACGATGTATTGCGCGATCTGCGTCCAGGTGACCGCCCGCATGCCGCCCAGCATCGCGCACAGTAGGATGCCGACGAGACCGGCGAACACCGCGATCTCGAAGTTCATGCCGAGGAAGCGCGAGGCGATGAGGCCGGTGCCGTAGATTTGCGCCGTCACGTAGGTAAAGGAGCAGCAGACCAGCACGATCACTCCGAGGAAGCGGGCGAACTTGCCGCCAAACCGGAACGACAGGAAGTCGGGCACGGTATAGGCGCCGAACTTGCGCAGGTACGGTCCGATCAGAATCGACACCAGCACGAAGCCGCCGGTCCAGCCGAGCACCCAGGC
>CAMDEB010000294.1 GCA_945893085.1 Rhodoplanes serenus
CGAACATGTGGACCACGCGATACATCACGCGCGATCCCGTCAAGGTGGCCGACGAAATCGAGTTCTATAAGAAAAAATACAATATCGCGAACGTCGACTTCCAGGACCTGACCGCCGTGGTCAAGCGAAAGTGGGTGCTGGAATTCACCCGCGAGTTGATCAAGCGTCAGCTCAACGTCACCTGGCAGATGCCGAGCGGAACGCGTTCGGAAGTGTTCGATGTGGAAGTGGCCGACTTGCTCTACAAGGCGGGCTGCCGGGCGCTCGCCTTCGCTCCCGAGAGCGGCGATCCCGAAATTCTGGAAAAGATCAAGAAGCAGGTCGACCTCAATCACATGCTCAAGGCCATGCGCATCGCGGTGCACCGTGGCTTCAAGCTGTCGTGCTTCATCGTCATCGGCTTTCCGGACGACACGCGCGCGAGCCTGCACAAGTCGCTGCAGCTGATCCGGCGGATGGCCGTCCTCGGCGTGCACGACGTGGCGGTGTCCAAGTTCGTGCCGTATCCCGGCTCGGTGCTTTTCAAGCGGCTGCAGCAGGAAGGCCGGATCGCGGTCGACGACGAGTTCTTCCTGTCGCCGATGGATTTCTACACCCAGAAGGCGCCGTCCTATTCCGTGCACCTGACGACGAAAGAGCTCTATTTCACGATGCTCTGGATGTTCGTCAATTTCTACGTCATCTCGTTTGCGTGCCGTCCCGTCCGCACGGTGCTCATCCTGATAAAGGCGGTGATGACCGGCACCGAGGAGACGCGTTTCGCCAAGTGGCTCAACGACATCCTTTTCGTCCGCCGCCGGTGGCGTACCTTGGCCAGGCGAGTCTCCCAGGGCGGCTAGATCATTGCCTCCGCTCCAGGGAGCGGCCGCGCGCCGGCGCAACTGCGATGAAGTCAAACCGGACACAACCAGGCGATGGCTCGAACGCTGGGTATGATCGCGCTCGTCGGCTTCATCAACATCGCGGCCTGCGTGCTGGCGGTCCTGGCGTATTTCACCTACGGCAAGCTGACCTTCCCGGGCTACTTTTGCGGTTCCTTCAGCGTCATCGACGCGCAGATCGGCTGGGTCATCGCGCCCAATTCGACGAGCTGCATCGGCGCGCGCGAGCCATTCTCCGCCGGTCCGCCCTGGTTCGAGGCCAAGGTCTATACCGATGTCAACGGTTTCCGATCCGCCAGGACAGGCTCGGAAACGCCGCGAGGCGGCGTGCTGTTTGCTGGCGACTCATGGACGTTCGGCTACGGCGTATCCTTTGAGGACAGCTTTCCGGGACAGTTTGCGGCCCAGACCGGTGCGCCGGCGGTCATTGCCGCAAGCCCGGCCTACGGTTCGGCGCAGGCGCTCATGCTGGCGGAGCGCTGGATCGAACGGCTTGCGCCGCGCGCGATCGTCTACTTCGATTTCGGACTTTGGGATCGCTCCGCCTGCCGCGGCTCAACCCGCCCGACGGCGATCTTTAAGCCTTGCTATTGGCAGCCGCCCGGATTGGACTCGGCCGAACTGGTGGTGCCGCCGCCGGGCACCGTCGAGAGGTTTGCATCATGGGGCGTCATGCCGGGGGGCATGTTGGGAGCCGGCGAGGATTCCTGGAGCTATTTCCTGTGGTCGCGGCCGGTCGCACAGATGGAGCAGATTCTGGTGCGGCTTGGGTTGATGTCGGGGTTCGGCCATGATTTTCGCGCGGTCGGCGTCGACAGCTCGGCGATCCAACGTGGCGTGTTCGAGCATGTTCTCCGCATTGCCGAGCGGACGCGCGTGCCCGTCCTGCTCATAGACCCGGCCGATCTGTATGCCACCCAATTCGCAGCGCGTGCGCCGGAGCGGGGCAGAAATCTTCATCGCATCGGCGCCGATACCTGGAATCGCGTCGTGTCGTTGCCGGCGTCAAATCTTCCGGCCGGTCTTGCCAGCGTTCCGCACGACGGCCATTTCGGTCCCGGCACCAACGCGTTGATCGCCGGGCTGATCGCGGACCAGCTTCGGGCGCTGGGTGTGGGACTTTAGGCGGCGCTAGTCGTCGCCCAGCACGTCGCCGGGCGATCGGTTCTGTAGCAATCCGCGATAGAGCGCATCATAGCGTTCGACACACCTGCTGAGCGGAAACACCGTCTCGATGCGTTCCCTGGCGGCACCGCTCATCGTGCGCCGCAACGGGGCGTCCAAGGCCAGCCGCAGGATCGCCTCGCCAAGCGCCGTTGCGTTGCTCGCGGGCACCACGAGTCCCGTCGCGCCATCGGAGACCGCCTCCGCGTTGCCGCCGACATCGGTCACGACCATGGGAAGCCCGGCCGCCATGCCTTCGAGAATGGCATTGGAGAAGCCCTCCTCGTGCGAGCAAAGGATTCCGATGTGCGCAGTCGAAAGCAGTGACGCTACGTCCCGCCGTTCGCCCAGGAACTGAATGTGGGTATCGAGGTGGAGGTCGCGCGCGAGCGCGGCCAAGGTCTTGCCGTAGCCCGTGTCGCGCCCCACGCACAGCAGTTGCCACGACGGCGGCATTCCTACGGCGACGTTCGCCAGGGCGCGGAACAGATCGGCGTGGGCTTTGTACGGAATGAGGTTGGCGGCAATGATCAAGGTCAAAGGCCTGCCGTCATCGGAGCTATCGCGCCGGCCCTGCGTGTCTTTGAGAATCTCGATGCCGTTGTAGATCAGCGCGGTTCGTCGCGGATCGCCGCCTTCCTCGATCAATTGGCTGACGACGGCTTTTGAATTGCCCAGCAGCGCCGACATATGCCGGTGTAGGTGCGGCTCGAGATGGCGCAGGTATGGATGGTGGTCCTGATAGACGTTGAGGCTGCGCCGGCTCATGAGGCGGATCGGGACACGCGCCAATAGCGCGAGCGGCGCACCGATGATGTAGGACGCGGGCAGGAAAAAATGGGCGATGCGCGGCCGGCGCCAGATCAGGACGCCGAACAGCTTCAAACAGGACAGGGTGATTGCGAGGGCTTTGAACAACGGGCCGCGGGCCGCCGTGAGCGGGGGTCCAATCACCTCGACGCCCGCGCGCTGCACCTCGGCCGCCTGTCCGCCGGGTGCGGTGAGGCAATAGATGGTCGGCTGCCAGCCGCGCTGCTTCAGCCTGGGTGTGATCGACGCAAGGTGCCGCTCGGCGCCGCCAATATCGAGCGATCCGATCACGAACAGGATCGATTGCTCGCGGTCCGACCCGGGGGAAGGGGCGGCGCCGGATGCGACGCGTGTTTCAGGCGCACTCAATGGTTGTTCCGCCATCTTCCCACCGGAATTTGCGCCTTCCGCTGCGTCCGCCCAAGCGGCACCATGAGCCGTAGCGCGCTTTGCTTTGGTTGGCCAAGGGGCCCCGCCGGGGTTGGCCAAGCCCCGCCAATGCCCTGTTTTGGCCGTTTACCAAGCCTACAGGCTATAGCCCCTACCGGTTGACGGGCCGGGGCCGGGACCTCTATTGTTCATAAACTGAACATGGAGCTTGCCCTCGATGCCCGCGGCGGAAGAACAGATCATTCACCGCCTGCTGACCGCGATAGAGGACAACGCCAGCGTGTCGCAGCGCCGCCTTTCGCTTGATATCGGAATCGCCGTAGGCTCGGTGAACTGGTATCTAAAGCGCTGCCTGAACAAAGGCTTAGTGAAGCTGCAGCGTGCGCCTGTGCGGCGCTACCTGTATTATCTCACGCCCAAGGGCTTCGACGAGAAGTCGCGGCTGACGTCCGACTTCCTGCAACGGTCGCTGGAACTCTATCGTCGCGGCCGGGGCGAATGCACCGAGTTCGTCCGCACCTGCGCCGCCGACGGCAAGCTCCGCGTCTTCCTGGTCGGGGACGGGGATCTGGCGGAAATCGCCTGCCTCAGTAGCCTCGGCACCTCCGTTCAGATCAAGGCCGTTATCGATGGCACGGCGGAGCGCGCGTGCTGCGCCAGCGTGCCAGTGTTCAAGACCCTGGCGGAGGCGACCGCGGGAACCGGCGGCGAATTGCCGGACGCCATCCTTTTGACCGAACTGACACGGCCGAAGCGGACTTACCTCGCGATCGCCGAGCAGGCCCGCATCGCCGGTCTCGCGGCGGAAGCGATCCACATTCCCCGTGTGCTGAATTTCAAGCCCGAGGTCGCATGATCACCGATTGCGACGACAGCCAATGGATCGTGGCCAGCACGCACCCTCACAAGGAGCGGCTTGCTCTGGAGCATCTTGGCCGCCAGGGCTTCAAGGCCTATTGCCCTAGGATCCGCAGACGCATCCGTCATGCGCGGCGCCTGCAAGAGGTTCTGCGCCCGCTTTTCCCGGGCTACGTCTTCATCCGGCTCAATCCGCAGATCGAGCAATGGCGTTCGATCTCCGCCACGTTCGGCGTGCGAAGCCTGATCTGCTTCGGGGAAAGGCCCGGCACGGTGCCCGATCAGTTTGTCGCCAGCCTCTATGCCACCGAGGTGGCCGGGGCGGTGACGATCCCGCCGGCGCGGGAAAGCTATCAGCCTGGTGAAAAGGTGCGGTTGCGGGAGGGGCCTTTTGATGGACTGATCGCCACGGTGTTGTCGGCAGGCGACTGCGACCGGATCGTGGTGTTGATGGATCTGTTGAAACGCAGCGTGCGGGTTCGCGTTGCGCTCAACGAAGTGGTGCCGGCATAGCGGGTCTGCGAGGTGCGCTTCGGCCCTGGATGCGGGTGTCTGCAATTGCGGGGCTGTGTCTAACTAATTGATAGTTAACATAAAAAAGTCGATAAACCGTCAGGTGATAAGCGGGCGTTCGCCTTGACGTTCAGTTTATGAACATGATACGCACGTAGCCTCTTTTCTTGAGCCGGGACCCGCTTTCACCCTGGCTGCGGTAGCTTTGGAACGCCAGCGTTCGCGGTCATTCCACGGAGCACTGCCCCAGTGCTTCAACCCGCCGGCATCAACCCGGAAGCGCGGCCCGAACCCACTTCATGACCTGTGTCGTCTCGATCCATCAGCCGGCCTACCTGCCGTGGCTCGGTTATTTCGACAAGATCCAGCGCGCCGACAAATTTATCTATCTGGATACCGTCCAATTCCAGAAGAACAGCTTTCAAAATCGCAACAAGATCCGCACCCAGCAAGGGCCGATGTGGGTCACCGTACCGTTGCGGACCAAGGGCCATTTGGGCGAAACATTGCAGAGCACCACCATCAACAACGAGATCGACTGGCGGCGAAAGCATCTCGGCGCGCTGCAGGCCAACTATGCGCGCGCGGTAAATTTCGACGGCATCTTTGCCCGCCTGCGGCCGTTCTATGAATCCGAATGGACGCATCTGTCCGATTTTTGTCATGCGATGCTGCTGTCGTTCGTCGAATGGCTTTCGATCGCCACGCCGATCGTCAAGGCGTCCGACCTTCCGCCGGTCGACGCGCGCAAGAGCGACCTGGTTCTGGAGCTTTGCCGGCAGGCGGGCGCGACGACCTATCTGTCCGGAAGCCAGGGGCGCGACTACCTAGATATGAACTCTTTTGCCGACGCCGGCATCGCGGTCGAGTTTCAGGACTACGTCCATCCCGTCTATTCGCAGGCCTATCCCGGCTTCGTGCCCAACATGGCGGTCGTTGACCTGCTCATGTGCGAGCGCGACCCGGCCAGGTTTCTCCGGCCCAACGCGCAGTCCAGCGCCATGTCGTTGAACCCGTGATCCAAGCTCGTCAGCCCAAGGTGTTTGCCATCGGCGACCGTTTGATCGGCGCCGGCCAGCCCGCCTTCGTCATCGCCGAGATCAGCCAGAACCACTGCGGCGAGTTGTCGAAGGCGCTGGAACTGATCGAAGCGGCAAAGGACATCGGCTGCGATTGCGCCAAGTTCCAGACCTTCACCGCGGAGGACATGTGTGCCGATCGCTCCAAAATATTCACCTACCTGAGCCAGGGCAAGGAGGTGACGGAGAGCGAGTTCGATCTGCACAAGCGCTACGAGTTCACGCCC
>CAMDEB010000295.1 GCA_945893085.1 Rhodoplanes serenus
GCTACAAGGCGATGGTGCCGACTATCACCGGCCCGTTGCGGCTGAAGGGCCGCGTCCACGGCACCGAAGCGCGGCACGCCCGCGCCCATACGACGCGAAAGCTTCGGATCACCATGCCCGGCCCGATGACGATCATCGACACCATCGCCGACAATCACTACGGCGACCGGGTGAAGATGGCGTTCGCGTTCGCCGACCTGCTCAACGCCGAGGCGCGCGCGCTGGAACGCGACGGCGTCGACGTGATCCAGTTCGACGAGCCGGCGTTCAATGTCTACATGAACGAAGTCAAGACCTGGGGCATCGACGCGCTGCATCGCGCCACCGCCGGCCTCGCCTGCACCACCGCCGTGCACATCTGCTACGGCTACGGCATCAAGGCCAACATCGACTGGAAGGCCACGCTCGGCGGCGAGTGGCGGCAGTACGAGGAGATCTTCCCGGCGCTGGCGGCGAGCCGGATCGGCCAGGTTTCAGTCGAATGCCGCAACGCCAAGGTGCCGATCGAGCTATTGTCGCTGCTCAAGGGCAAGGACGTGGTGATCGGCGCGATCGATGTGGCGACCGACGCGGTCGAGACGCCGGAAGAGGTCGCCGCGACCATCGAAGCCGCGATGAAGTACGTGCCGAAGGAGCGCATCGTCGCTGGCACCAATTGCGGCATGGCGCCGATGCGCCGCGACATCGCGACGGCCAAGCTCGAAGCTCTCGGAAAGGGGGCGGCGCTGGCGCGCAAGCGTTTTGGCTAAGGAATTTTGGGGAGACACCAATATGAAACGTGCAACCATCATTGCCGCCGTTGTGGCCTTGCATGCTGCGGCAGCGGCCCATGCCAACGATCTCGTTCCCACCGGGACGCTGCGCGCGACCTACATCGCGACCAATCCGGTTCAGGCCTTCATCGATCCCCTCACCAAGGAGACGCGCGGGCCCGCGGCGGAGATCGCGCGCGCTCTCAGCCAGAAGCTCGGTGTGCCGCTCGACATCAAGGGCGCGCGCGGTCCGGCCGGCGTGCTCGACAGCGTCAAGCAAAAGCAGGCCGACATCGGCTTCGCCGCCTATGACGCGATCCGCGCCGCCGAGGTCGACTTCTCGCAACCCTATTCGCTGGCGCAGAACAGCTACCTCGTGCTCGACGGCTCGCCGCTGCGCTCGGTCGACGACCTGGACCGGCCGGGCCACCGCATCGGGGTTGCCGAGCGCGACGCCGGCGACCTGTTCCTGACCCGCACGCTGAAAAGCGCCGAGTTCAGGCGCAATCCCGGCGGCAACATCGAGGTGGCTCTCAAGCAGCTTCAGGCCGGCGAGATCCATGCCTATGCCGCCAACCGCCAGCGGTTGACCGAACTGACCGCCAAAACGCCCGGCGTGCGCATCGTGTCGGGCAATTTCTACGGCGTGGAGCAGTCGGTGATCGTGGCCAAGGGCAACAAGGCGCTGCTCGAGGCGGTCGATAAGCTGCTCGACGAGGCGCGCTCGTCCGGACTGATCGCGGCGTCGATCGCGCGCGCCGGACTTTCCGGCGTGGACGTCGCGCCGCCGCGGGACGGACCGCGCCGCTGAAGCCGGCGGCCGGTCAGAACACCGAACGCCCGCTCGACCACACGCTCTGACCCGCGCAGCCCTTGTGCGCGGCGGCTTCGGCCAGCAGCCTGATATCGCCGCGCGTCTGCAGATGCTCGTTGCGATAGGCGATGACGTTGACGAACTCGCCGCCGGGGCCTTGCGCCGACTTGGCCATCAAGGCGTCCAACTCCTTCAGGCGGTAGCGGGCACCCGCCGCCCGGGTTTCGATATCGGTACAGCTAACAATATCGAACTTGCCGGGGGCGACGAAGATGTTGAGCGCGGTGTCTTCGCTCAGCGCGCCGCAGCTGGCGAGCGCGGTCGCGACAGCAAGCAAAACCGCTGCTTTGGCCGCAGACCCGGTCACCGCGGCACCGTGGGATGACTCATGGCGCGATGATCGGGGCGTGTGATGGCCATTTGATGGTCCGGCAGGAACCCGCGCGTGACCTGGTCCAGCATGTCGATCGCACGGACATCCGCCATTTCAGTGCGATTCTGCCGATGTCCGCAATCCATCGGCCCCGAGAAACTCACCGAGAAACCCATTGCGAAACGCATTGCAGTCCCGCTCGATGTCCCAACTGACCGGGACGCATCGCGCGTGATAGGCTTTTTGCAGCGGCGGGGCGATCGAGAATGCAAGACGGCGAGGACGGCAAAAGACCTGGGCATGAAAGACCTGGGCATGAAAGACCTGGGGTTGCTAGACCTGGGCTTGTCCCGCCGGCCGTTCACCGCTTGCTGGAACGCTCCGGCGCGCCGGCCCGCTGGGCCGCGATGGACCGGACCGCGCGCGGCATCACCCTGGTGTCGTTCGGCTCGCTCACCCTGGTGGTCATGGCGGCGATGGTGAAGCAGCTCGGCACCGTCATTCCGACCATGGAAATCCTGATGTTCCGTTCGCTGGTCGGCCTCTGCATGGTGCTGCCGTTCTTCATCCGCAATCCGATGGAGCCGCTTCACACCAAGCGGTTCGGACTGCATTTCCTCCGCGGCGTCGTCGGAACACTGGGCAATTTCTTTTTCTTCTGGACAGTGACGCACCTGATGCTGGCGGATGCGATGGCGCTGCAGTTCTCGCGCCCGCTGTTCATGCTTCCGCTGGCGCTGGTGTTCCTCGGCGAGATCGCGGGCTTTCGGCGCTCGATGGTGACCGTCGTCGGCTTCGTCGGCATCGTGCTGTACTGCCGGCCGTTCACGGACGGATTCGAGCCCGGCGCTCTGGTCGGCGCCGCCGGCGCGCTGACCGGCGCGCTGGTCGTCATCTGCATCAAGCGGCTGGCCTCGAGCGAGCCGACGCGCGTCATCATGTTCTACTATGCGATCTGGAATTTGCTGTTCTCGCTGATCCCGGCGCTCTGGCAATGGGTCACGCCGACCTGGCCGCAGTTCGCGTTTCTCCTGGCTGTCGGCTTCGTCGGTATTTCCGGCCAGGCCATGATCACCCACGGGCTGACGCTGGGCGAGGCGACGGTGCTGGTGCCGCTCGACTACTCGCGGATCGTGTACTCGGCGGCGCTGGGCTATCTTCTGTTCAACGAGGTGCCGGGACCGTGGAGCCTCGCCGGCATGGCGCTGATCGTGGCGGCCTCGCTTTACCTCGTCCTCACCGAGAAAAGGCGGCCGAAACCACTCGATCCAAATTCGCCGATGCACTAACGTCGTCATCGCCCGAAAAGCCAGGTCAGCGCTATGGATTTGGAGCCCTTCGTCGTCACCCTGCCCCACCGCCTCGGCAAGGCGGAGGCCACGCGCCGGATCAAGGCGGGGATCGAGAGCGCGCGCACGCGCTACGGCGCCCAACTCAAGGTCTCTGAGGAAAAGTGGAACGGCGATCGCTTGAGCTTCCGCGCCGCCGTGCTCGGACAGACGGTCACCGGAACGATCGACGTCGCCGATGACAGCGCACAGGCCGCGGTCCGGCTGTCGTGGTTCTGGGGACATATGCTCAAGCCGGCGGAGGAGCTTGTACAAAAGGAAGGCGCAGAGATTCTATCGGGTCCGTGACGGATCAACCGGAAACGAACCGCCGGCAACGCGCGGTCGATCAATCAAGGGGGAGGACTTCGTGGCAACTTCAACCGCAGCCGTTCAAAATCTGAAGCCTGGGATGAATCCGGAGGAGTGGAAGGCCCGCGTCGATCTCGCGGCCGCGTTCCGACTGTGCGCGCTGGAGGGATGGGACGAGATCCTGTTCGCTCACCTGTCCGCGCGCGTGCCGGGAGCACCCAATCATTTCCTGATGCATCCCGCCGCGCTGTTCTTCGAGGAGGTCACCGCCTCGAAGCTCCACAAGCTCGACGAGAATTGCAATCACGTGGTGCCGAGCGACGAGCTGCCGCACCGCTTCGCGTTTCCGTTCCACAAGGGCATCTACGACGCGTTCCCGGCCGCGCAGTGCGTGGTGCACTGTCACACCAAGGCCAGCACCGCGATCGCGATGCAGGAACAGGGGCTGATCCCAGGCAATCAATACGCCATGTGGCTCGGCCCGATCGGCTATCACAACTACGAGGGCTTCATCTCGACGCCCGAGGAAGGCGAGCGGCTCTCCAAGGCGTTCGGCAAAGGCCAGATCGTGCTGCAGAAGGGGCACGGTTTCGTGCTGTGGGGCCACACGATCCACGAGGCCTATATGCTGGCCTTCCTGCTCAACCGCGCCTGCGAGGTGCAGATCGCCGCGCTCTCCGACGGCGCGAAGCCCTACGTGCCGCCGCAGGACGTGATCGACATCGTCCCCGCGCAGGGCCGGATCATCACCGACGGCAACGCGCCGTTCAACCAGATGGTCTGGCGCGCATGGCTGCGCCGGCTCGACCGCGAAGCGTCCGACTACAAGACCTGATCCTCTTCCAGACTTTGAGTTGTTACGGAGACTGAAATGAACGTGATGGATGCCCAGCAGCCGGTGTCGACGCTCCCGACCTATCACCACTCGATCGACTGGGATGCGTTGTACCGGCGCTATCCGGTTCCGGACGTGTTTGAGAAGACCCGCTGGCGCTGGTCGGCCGACCAGATCCGTGCGTTCCAGAACGAACAGTTCCTCGATCTAATGAAGACCGGCTGGCAGAACGGATTCTACCAGCGCCGCTGGAAGGCCGCCAGCATCGAGCCCGGCGACATCAAGAGCATCGACGACATCGTCAAGCTGCCGACGTTCGACAGTGACGACATCAAGAAGGACCAGCAGGAAAATCCGCCGTTCGGCCTGATCAACGGCAACGTGCTCGAGCGGCTGAAGACCATGCCGACCAAGGTGCAGACCTCCGGCGGCACCACCGGCAAGCCGCGGCCGACCATGTACGGCCCGGTCGAATGGGAGATGAACGGCCTCACCATGGCGCGGGTGCTCTACATCTGCGGCATGCGGCCGGGCGACGTGATCCAGATCCCGCACACCTGCTCGCTCGGGAACGCCGGCTGGTGCTGCTACAAGGCCTCGCACGACTATCTCGGCGCGCTGCCGCTCACCACCGGCACCGGCGTGGTGACGAGCTCGCGGCGCCAGATCGAGATCGCCATGGAATGGGGCACCAACGTCTGGTACGTGCGCCCGGAGTATTCGACGCAGCTCGCCAAGGTTGCGCGCGAAGAACTCAAGTTCGATCTGCGCGACTTGAAGACCAAGTTCCTCGGCTGCGGCTTGGGCCCCGACACCGACCGCGCTTTCGCCTCGCAGATCGAGGAGCTGTGGGGCTGCCCGGTCTACGACATGTACGGCACCCACGAGATGGGCATGGGCTCGTTCGAGTGTTCGCATCGCGCCGGCATGCACTTCATGGAGGACTGCACCTACTTCGAGATCGTCGACGTCGAGACCGAGAAGCCGGTGCCCAACGGCACCGTCGGCAACATGGTCTGCACCATCCTGCACCGCCGGGTGATGCCGATGATCCGCTTCAACCTGCGCGACCTCACCAAGATCGTCTCGACCGACCGCTGCGAGTGCGGCAGCTGCTTCCGCCGCATGCAGAAGATGCTCGGACGCAGCGACACCATGGTCCGCATCCGCGGCGTCAGCGTCTGGCCGCAGGCCTGCCTGCCGGCGATCCGGACCGATCCGCGCACCACCGGCGAGTGGCTGTGCATCGCCGACCGCCTCAACGAGAACGGCGTGGTGCGCGACGAGATGACGGTTCAGGTCGAGGTGCGCGACGACGCCGGAAACTGGGACGGCATCGCCGAGAATATCGGCAAGCGGCTGCACTCCGACCTCGGCCTGCGCATCAGCATCGAGCTGGTCAAGGAAGACGCGCTGATGGAATGGTCGAACCGCGGCCGCGAAGGCAAGCCCAAGCGCATCCTCG
>CAMDEB010000296.1 GCA_945893085.1 Rhodoplanes serenus
GCCGCGAAACACCTGCGCATCGGTCTCGAACAGCGCCGCCGCGTTGGCTGGAAGATCACCCGGAAACACCGCCACCTCGGTCTTGCCGTCGAACACGTCGTCGCCGGCGCTCTCGCCCTTGACCGCGACGCCGATGATTGAAGGCAGCCGCCCGCCCTCGCCGCGGACCTCGGCTTCCCGGGTCGCGCGCACCGCCGCTAAAGCAATGACGTCGACCTCGGCGCCGGCAAAGCCGGCCTGTACGATCGCGCGCACGGTCATCTGCTTGAGGATGGCCTCGAGCCGGTCGTGGCCGGAATGGTGCAGGTGATCGGCCTTGGTCGCCGCGAACAGGATCTTGCTGGCATGCGGCCGGAACAATGCTCCAAAAATTCCGTTGCGGCCGATGCGAAAGCAATCGAGGATCGAGACCAGCGCGCTCTGCAGGTCGCGCACCGCGTCCGGCCCGGCATTGAACGCCGCGAGCGCGTCGACCAGGACGATCT
Source organism: Rhodoplanes serenus (assembly GCA_945893085.1). Taxonomy (GTDB): domain Bacteria; phylum Pseudomonadota; class Alphaproteobacteria; order Rhizobiales; family Xanthobacteraceae; genus Z2-YC6860. The sequence goes on from CAMDEB010000296.1 coordinate 486, forward strand.
GGCGATCGAGTCTTGCGAAATGCTCGCGGAAGAAGGGCAGCACCACCACCTCGCGATAGGCGTCGTAGCGCCGCCGCATCATCGCGCCGAGCGAACCGGCGGGCGGCTCAGTGCCGTCCAGCAGCTGCAACGGCGCGAAGGTCAGCGCCGGGGAGCCGGCGAGATCGCCGGGCATCAGGAAACGGCCGGGCGGCAGCAGGCTCAGGGCGTAGCGATCGTCGCGGCAGGCCTGCAGATAGGCGGTGAACAGCCGCGCCGCCTCGATCGCTACATGCTCGTCGGCCGGCGCCAGCGGATCGATCGCCGCGAGATGCGTAAGCCAGGGCGCGGCGAGCGACTGGCGCGCGCCGTGCCGCGCCTGGGCCAGGCTTTCGGCCGACCATTGCGCATAGCTTTTGCCGAGCAGCGGCAGGTCGAGCAGCCATTCGCCGGGATAGTCGACCAGGTCGAGCGTGAGCGTGCGCATGGCGCCGTTCGCCGACTGATAGTCGATCAACAGGCGAAGCTCGCTGACCTGCCGCGTCGATTCCGGCCAGCGGCGCTCATCCACCAGCGCCCGCACATGGTTCTCGTAATCGAAGCGCGGCACCGCATCGTCAGGCTGCGGCGACAGCCGCGCGCCGGCAATGCGCCCGCTGGCCAGCGGTTCGAACACCGGAAAGCGCCCGCCGCGAATGAGGCCGTGCACCAGCGCGGTGATGAACACAGTCTTGCCGGCGCGTGAAAGGCCGGTGATGCCGAGCCGCAGCGTCGGATTGAACAGGCCCTCCCCGAACTCGGCCAGCGCGCGGGCAGCGAGACGGGCCTGTTCGATGATTTCGGAGATGATCGGCGTCACGGCGTCGTGGATGTGGCCCCGGCGGGGGCGCGGTGCAAGTGGCACCCGACCTTCCGCGCGCCCTCAGGTCACGGCGGCCGCGTCTCGCAGGCTGTCGAACAGCGCGGCGCGGCGCATGTAGCTGCGGGCGGTCTCGGGATTGTCCGCGGTCCGGCGAAGCTGGTCGAAATTGGCCTGGCGGATGGCGGGGTCGCGCTCCTCCATCAGGCGCTTGTTGGCGATGGTCTGGGCCTGGACGTATTTCACCGCGGCATGGCGGCGCTGCCGGCTGTAGAGATCGAGCAGATCGTCGCCGGCCTCGCCGTGGATGACGCGGGCGAGCTTGTCGGCGAGGTTGATGCCGTCGTGGATGCCGCCGTTCATCCCCATGCCGCCGATCGGGTTGTTGAGGTGCGCGGAATCGCCCGCCAGCAGCACGCGCCCTTTCCGGAACGTCCCCGCCACCCGCTGGTGCACGCCGTAGACGTTGACGTAGCGGGTCTCGTAGCGGCCGGGCTTGGGGAAGAACTTCTGCATCCGCTGCTCGATATTGTCCGGGTCGAGCGCGCTCTCTTCGGTCTCATCGGCCTGCAGCGGAAAGATCGCGCGCCACAATCCGCCCGGTTCCTCGCCGCGCACCTTGAACAGGTTGCACCACTCGTTGGGGTCGGAGAAGTAATTGCGCAGCACGAGGTTGGGGTTGAGCGTGGCGACGTCGAACGGCGTCGCGATCTTGATGAACTGCTCCGGATAGGTGAAGCCTTCGAACTCGATCTCGGAATGCTTGCGCACCGTGCTGCGGCCGCCGTCGCAGCCGATCACGTAGTCGGCGCGCAGCTTGTCGGGACCCTCCGGCGTCGCGATATCGAGATCGACGTGATCGGCATGCTGGGTCAGTGCGGTGACGCCGTGCGAGAAGCGGACGTCGAAGTCACCGGCGTTGGCATACTCGGCGGCGATCGACGCCGTCATCTTGTATTGTTCGTACTGCAAGGCGAAGGGAAAGCGGAACTCATCCTTCATCAGATCGAGATTGAACTCCGCGACCACGGTGTTGGTCACACGGTCGTGGAAGCGGTAGGCGGTCGAGACCATGCCGAGCGGCACGATCTTCTGCGTCACGCCCAGCTCCTCGAGCATCTCCAGCGTCGAGGGATGCGTGGTCGCCGCCCGCTGCTCGACCGGCGGGAACGGCTCCTGCTCGAACACGGTGACGGCAATGCCGCGCCGGTTGAGCGCCAGCGCGCACACCATGCCGACCGGGCCGGCGCCGACGATGGCGACGCGCGCGTTTGCTTTCGATCCTGCAGGCACCAACGTTTACGCCGCCTTCGATCCCGCCGGCGTCACGTCCTTGACCGCGCCCTTCCAGCCGCTCTCGGTGACGTCGAAGATGAAGCCTTCCGGGGTGCGGTACTTCACCTCGTAGTAGACGTTCGGGTTGGTCTCCTTGCGGCCGGTCACGTAGGCGCCGCCGGCCGCTTTGATCGCCTTGTCGGACTCTTCGACGTTGTCCACCCACATGCCGAAGTGGATCAGGCCCTGCACGCCCGGCTGGTTCTCGAAGCCGGCGATCGGCTCGTCGCCGAAGTTGAGCAGCGCGACGTTGAAGATGCCGTCGGTCATGTAGACGCCGCGCTGGGCGTTGCCGGCGCGAGTCATGCCGAAGGCGCTTTCGAAGAACTTCGCGGCCGCCTCGGGGTCGCGAACCGAAATGGCGATGTGGCGCAACTTGCTGGCCATGGCAGGCTCCTGTGTCGAGGAATTGCGCCTATATCAGCGCCACGGGCGCACCGGGTCAACCTCCCCGGACGCGGCGCAAGCCTGCGCATGCCGCGGGACGCGCCAAGACGACGCGTCAAGACGCTGTCAGACCGCCTCGACCATCAGCACGCCCGGCACCGCCTTGATGGCGCCGGCGATCTGCGGCGAGACCTTGAAGCGGCCGGGCAGCTTCACGTCGACCTCGGCGCCGCCGTCGAGCTGCAGGACGATGGTCACCTCGCCGTCGCCCTTGCCCTCCAGGCGCTTCGCCACCGGCTCGATCGGCGCCCGGTCGCGCAGGAACACGCGCAGGCCCTTCTGCAGCTTGGCGGCGGCGTGATCCAGCGGCTCGACCGACTGGATGCGCGCGCGCACCTCGTCGCCCTGCGCCTCGGCGGTGAGGAACAGCAGCACCGGCGAGCCCGGCTCGAGCTGGTCGCGGTATTGCTGCAGCCCTTCGGCGAACAGGATCGCCTCGTAGTGGCCGGTTGGGTCCGACAGGCCGATGATGCCCATCTTGTTGCCGGTCTTGGTGCGCCGCTCGGTGCGCGAGACCACGGTCGCGGCGACGCGGCCGGCGCTCGCCCCCGACTTCACCGCGCGGGAGAACTCGGTCCAGCTCTGCACCCGCATGTTCTTGAGCAGCGCCGCGTAGTCGTCGAGCGGATGGCCGGAGAGGAAGAAGCCGATCGCCTCGTACTCGCGCCGCAGCCGGTCGGCCGGTAGCCACGCCTCGGCCGCCGGTACGGCGAGCGCTTCGCGGCTCGAAGGCCCGCCGAACATGTCGTTCTGGCCCACGGTGACCGCCTCGTGTGCGCGCGAGGCGGCGGAAAGCATGATGTCGACCGCGGCATGGGCGCGGGCGCGATTGGGTTCGAGCCCGTCGAATGCGCCGGCGGCGGCGAGGCTTTCCAGCACGCGCTTGTTGACCGAGCGCGGGTTGATGCGGCGGGCGAAGTCGGACAAGTCGGTGAACGGCTTGTCGCCACGCGAGGCGACGATGGTCTCGACCGCCTGCGCGCCGACGCCCTTCAGCGCCGCGAGCGCATAGTGGATCGTGTTGCCCTCGACCTCGAAGGCCGCGCCCGAGCGATTGACCGAAGGCGGCTCGACCTTGATGCCGAGCCGCTCGGCCTCGGCGCGGAATTCGGCGAGCTTGTCGGTGTTGCCCATGTCGAGCGTCATCGAGGCCGCCATGAACTCGACCGGATAATTCGCCTTCATGTAGGCGGTCTGGTAGGCGACCAGCGCGTAAGCCGCGGCGTGGCTCTTGTTGAAGCCGTATTCGGCGAACCGCTCCAGCAGGTCGAAGATCGCGTCGGCCTGCGCGCGCTCGATGCCGCCCTCGGTCGCGCCTTTGACGAAGCCCTTGCGCTGGGCGGCCATCTCCGAGCGGATTTTCTTGCCCATGGCGCGGCGCAGCAGGTCCGCCTGCCCGAGCGAATAGCCGGCCAGGATCTGCGCGGCCTGCATCACCTGCTCCTGGTAGACGATGACACCGAAGGTCTCGCGCAGGATCGGTTCGAGCTTGGGATGGATGTAGTCCGGCGCCTCGATCTTGTGCTTGCGCGCGCAATAGGTCGGGATGTTGGCCATTGGGCCCGGCCGGTAGAGCGCGACCAGCGCGATGATGTCCTCGAAGCGATCGGGCCGCATGTCGAGCTGCGCGCGGCGCATGCCCTGGCTTTCCAGTTGGAAGATGCCGACCGTTTCCGCCCGTGACAGCGACGCGTAGGTCTTCGGATCGTCGAGCGGGATCGCCGCGAGATCGAGCTCGACGCCGCGCCGCTGCAACAGCTTCAGCGCGGTCTGCAGCACGGTCAGCGTCTTGAGGCCGAGGAAGTCGAATTTCACCAGACCCGCCTGCTCCACCCATTTCATGTTGAACTGGGTCACCGGCATATCGGACTTCGGATCGCGATAGAGCGGGACCAGTTCCAGGAGCGGCCGGTCGCCGATCACGATGCCGGCGGCATGGGTGGAGGCGTGCCGGTACAGCCCTTCGAGCTTGAGCGCGATGTCGAAGGCGCGTTTGACCACCGGATTGGCGTCGCGCTCGGCTTGCAGCCGCGGTTCGCCCTCGATCGCCTTGGCGAGCGTCACTGGAGCTGCCGGATTCTGCGGCACCAGCTTGCACAGCTTGTCGACCTGGCCGTAGGGCATCTCCAGCACGCGGCCGACGTCGCGCAGCACGCCGCGCGCCTGCAGCGTGCCGAAGGTGATGATCTGGGCGACCTGGTCGCGGCCGTAGCGGCTCTGCACGTAGCGGATGACCTCGTCGCGCCGGTCCTGGCAGAAGTCGACGTCGAAGTCCGGCATCGACACGCGCTCGGGGTTGAGGAAGCGCTCGAACAGCAGGCCGAACCGGATCGGATCAAGATCGGTGATGGTGAGCGCATAGGAAACGAGCGAGCCTGCGCCCGAGCCGCGGCCCGGTCCGACCGGGATGCCCTGCTCTTTCGCCCACGAGATGAAGTCCGAAACAATGAGAAAGTAGCCGGGGTACTTCATGCCCTCGATCACCTTGATCTCGAAGGCGAGCCGCTCGCGATACTCCTCGACGGTGTGGCCGGGCGCGAGCCCATGATGTTCCAGCCGGCGTTCAAGACCGGCTTCGGCGCGGGCGCGCAATTCGGCGCCCTCGTCGACCGCCACGTCGCGCCCCGCGGTCGAAAACCGCGGCAGGATCGGCTCGTGGGTGCGCGGCCGGAACGCGCAGCGCTCGGCGATCTCGACGGTCGAGGCCAGCGCCTCCGGCAGATCGGCGAACAGCGCCGCCATCTCGGCGCGGCTCTTGAAATAATGCTCGG
>CAMDEB010000297.1 GCA_945893085.1 Rhodoplanes serenus
GCTCGACATGGCGCGCTTCAACGTGCGCTCGAACGCCATCGCGCCGTTCGCCTGGGGCCGCATGATCGGCTCGATCCCGACCGAGACCGAGGAAGAGAAGCAGCGCGTCGAACGGTTGCAGCAGATGACGCCGGAAAAGATCGCGCCGCTCGTGGTCTATCTCGGCTCCGACCGCGCCGACGGCATCTCCGGGCAGATTTTCTCGGTGCGCAACAACGAGATTTTCCTGTTCAGCCAGACCCGGCCGATCCGCACCATCCACCGCTCCGACGGCTGGACGCCTTCCAGCCTCGACGCGCAGCTCAAGGGCGCGTTCGCGCCGTCGTTCACGCCGCTCGACCGTTCCGGCGACGTGTTCTCGTGGGATCCGATATGATCTCTCTCCGTCACCCTGAGGTGCTCGGCCGTAGGCCGAGCCTCGAAGGGCGACGGCCCGGCTGTTGCGATATCATTGTGATGCAACATCGTGGCCGTTCATCCTTCGAGGCTCGCTACGCTCGCACCTCAGGATGACGGAGTGAGAGTTGGATTTGGTGTATAAAGAGACAAAGAATGCCTATCGACTACGACAAGCTCATGGCGCTGAAAATTCCGGACGCCGAGCACACCTACACCGAGAAGGACACGATGCTCTACGCGCTCGGCGTCGGGCTCGGCCACGATCCGCTCGATCGGCAGCAGCTTGATTTCGTCTACGAGAAGAACCTCAAGCCTTTGCCGACGCTCGCCGCCGTGCTCGGCTATCCCGGGTTCTGGGTGCGCGATCTCGACAGCGGCATCGACTGGATGCGGATCGTCAACGGCGAGCAGAGCATCGTGCTGCATCGCCCGCTCAAGCCGAGCGGCACGGTGCTCGGCCGCTCGCGCATCGTCGAGGTGGTCGACAAGGGCACCGGCAAGGGCGCGCTGGTCTATACCGAACGCAAGGTCACCGACAAGGCGAGCGGCGAGCTGATCGCGACCGTCAACCAGACCACGTTCTGCCGCGCCGACGGCGGCTTCGGCGGACCGCCGCGCGAGACGCCGCCGCTGCACAAGCTGCCGGAGCGCGCGCCCGATCTCGTCTGCGAGCTCGGCACGCGCCCCGAGCAGGCGATCATTTATCGCCTCTCCGCCGACCGCAATCCGCTGCATATCGATCCCGAGATCGCCAAGGCGGCGGGCTATCCCAAGCCGATCCTGCATGGGCTTGGCACCTTCGGCGTGGTCGGCCACGCGGTGCTCAGGAGCGTTTGCGGCTACGATCCCACGCGGCTTGTTTCGTTCGCCGGGCGGTTTTCGGCGCCGGTGTTCCCGGGCGAGACCATCCGCACCGAGATGTGGCGCGACGGCGACGTCGTGAGCTTCCGCGCGCTGGTGCCGGAGCGCAACATCGTGGCGATGAACAACGGCCGTGCCGAGGTGAGGCAATGAGCGCGGAGCGCGCCGATCTCGCGCCGATCCGCGAAGCGGTGCGCGCGCTGTGCGCGGGCTTTCCCGGCGAATACTGGCGCAAGGTCGACCGCGATCGCGCCTATCCCACCGAATTCGTCGAGGCGCTGACCCGGGCCGGCTTCCTCGCCGCGCTCATTCCGGAGGAGTACGGCGGCAGCGGGCTCACCATGACGGCGGCGACCGCGATCATGGAGGAGATCCAGGCGGCCGGCTGCAACGGCGCTGGCTGTCACGCGCAGATGTACACCATGGGCACGGTGCTGCGGCACGGCAGCGCCGCGCAGAAGGCGAAGTATCTGCCCGGAATCGCCAAGGGCGAGCTGCGGCTGCAGGCGTTCGGCGTCACCGAGCCGACCTCGGGCACCGACACGCTCGGGCTTCGCACCACGGCGGTGCGCGACGGCAACGACACCTATGTCGTCAACGGCCAGAAAATCTGGACCTCGCGCGCCGAGCATTCCGACCTGATGCTGCTGCTCGCGCGCACCACGCCGCGCGAGCAGACCAAGAAGCGCACCGAAGGGCTGTCGGTGTTCCTGGTCGACATGCGCGAGGTCAAGGGCAAGGGCCTGACCATCCGGCCGATCCGCACCATGATGAACCACGCGACCACGGAAATCTTCTTCGACAACATGCGGGTGCCGGCGGAAAATCTGATCGGCGAAGAGGGCCAGGGCTTCCGCTACATCCTTTCCGGCATGAACGCCGAGCGCATTTTGATCGGCGCTGAGTGCATCGGCGACGCCAAATGGTTCATCGAGAAGGCCACGGCCTATGCGAAGGAGCGCGTGGTGTTCGGCCGGCCGATCGGCCAGAACCAGGGCGTGCAGTTTCCGATCGCGCGCTGCTACGCGCAGATGCGCGCCGCCGAGCTGATGGTGCGCGACGCGGCTGCGCTCTACGAGGCCGGGCAGGACTGCGGCGCCGAGGCCAACATGGCGAAGCAGCTCGCCGCCGAAGCTTCTTGGGCGGCCGCCGACATGTGCGTGCAGACCCACGGCGGCTTCGGCTTCGCCGAGGAGTTCGATATCGAGCGCAAGTTCCGCGAGACGCGGCTCTACACCGTGGCGCCGATCTCGACCAACCTGGTGCTGTCGTATATCGCCGAGCACGTGCTGGGATTGCCGAGGTCGTATTAGCTGTTCTTCTCGCACCACACTCCGCTGTCATCGCCGGGTTTGTCCCGGCGATCCCGATTCGCGATGCTCGGAACATGCGCCAGTTCTACGTCTACATCCTTGCAAGCCGACTGGGTGGAGCGATCTATATCGGGGTCACGTGGCGCGATCTTTATCCCGAGATTGCGTTACCATGAGTCGGGATCGCCGGGACAAGCACGGCAATGACAGCGGTATTTGATGCGAGCGTAAGCCCACAATGACCCTCCCCCTTTCCGGCCTCCTCGTCGTCTCGCTCGAACAGGCGGTCGCGGCGCCGATGTGCACCTGCCGGCTGGCGGACGCCGGCGCGCGGGTCATCAAGATCGAGCGGCCGGAGGGCGACTTCGCGCGCGGCTACGACGACGTGGTGCACGGCGAGAGCGCCTATTTCGTCTGGCTCAACCGCGGCAAGGAATCGATCGTGCTCGATCTCACGAAGGCCGAGGACAAGGCGCTGCTCGGCGCGATGATCGCGAAAGCCGACGTGTTCGTGCAGAACCTGAAGCCCGGCTCGGTCGAGAAGCTTGGCTTCGGCATCGACAAGCTGCGCGTGCAGCATCCGCGCCTGATCGTCTGCTCGGTGTCGGGCTACGGCGAGAAGGGCCCCTACGCCGCGCGGAAAGCCTACGACATGCTGATCCAGGCCGAATCGGGTCTCGCGGCCGTCACCGGCGGGCCCGAAGCGCCGGCGCGCGTCGGCGTCTCGGTCTGCGATATCGCCTCGGGCATGAACGCCTACGAGGCGATCCTGGAGGCGCTGATCGCGCGCGGCCGCACCGGCGAAGGCACCGCGATCTCGGTGTCGATGTTCGACGCCATGGCGGATTGGATGACGGTGCCGCTATTGCAGTACGAGGGCGGCAAGCCGCCAAAGCGCGTCGGCCTCGCTCACACCTCGATCTCGCCCTACGGCGTGTTCAAGAGCCGCGACGGCGCGGACGTCCTGATCTCGATCCAGAGCGATCGCGAGTGGCGCGTGCTGGCGGAGAAGGTGCTGGACGACAAGGCGCTTGCCACTGACCCGGATTTCGCAACCAACGTCGAGCGGGTGGCGCGTCGCGCGCAAACCGATGGCAAGGTCGCGGCGGTGTTCGGCTCGCTCGACGCCGACGTGCTGATCAAAAAGCTCGCCGCGGCCGACATCGCGTTTGCGCGCGTCAGCGAGCCGGCGGACCTCGCGCGCCATCCGCACCTGCGCCGCATCAACGTCGACACGCCGACCGGTCCGGTGTTCTATCCCGCGCCGGCGGCGCAGCGTTCCGGCAAGCCGCGCCGCTACGGCGCGGTGCCGGGGCTGGGCGAGCACACGGAAAAGATAAGGGCGGAGTTCGCTCCTTTTGTTGCTAAGGTATCAATGCATAATCCGTCATCCTGAGGTGCGAGCCAACGGGTCCGGCCTTCGGCCGGCCCGATGACAGGCTCCGCGAGCCTCGAAGGATGAACGGCCACGCTGAAGCAACAGCCGGGCCGTCGACCCTTCGAGGCCGTCGCTTCGCGACGGCACCTCAGGGCGACGGGTCTGGATTTGGGAGGAACGAAAATGGACATCGGCTTCATCGGTCTCGGCAAGATGGGCTTTCCCATGTGCCGCCGCCTCATCGAGGCCGGCAACCGGCTCATCGTGTACGACGTGCGGCCGGAGGCCGTGGCGGAGATGGTGAAACTCGGCGCCGAGGCCGCGAAGTCGCCGGGCGAGGTCGCCGATCGCGCGGAGACCGTGTTCGCCAGCCTGCCGTCGCTCGACGTCGGCATGAAGGTCGCGGCTGGCGACGACGGCATCATCCGCGGCAACCGCGTGAAGCGCTACGTCGACCTTTCCACCACCGGCTCGCGCTTCGCGGTGCAGGTGCACGACATTCTCAAAGATCGCAGCATCGTGCAGATCGACTCGCCGGTGTCGGGCGGCGTGCCCGGCGCCGAGAAGGGCACGCTGGCGGTGATGGTGTCCGGGCCGCTCGACGAGATCGAGCTGATACGGCCGGCGCTGTCGGTGATCGGCAAGGTGTTCGTGATCGGCGACAAGCCGGGCTCGGCGCAGACCATGAAGCTCGCCAACAACTTCCTCTCGGCGACCGCGATGGCGGCGAGCTCCGAGGCGATCGCCATGGGCGTCAAGGCGGGCCTCGATCCGGCGGTGATGGTCGACGTCATCAATGCCGGCAGCGGCCAGAACACCGCGACCACGCAGAAGTTTCCGAAATCGATCCTGACCGGAAAATTCGACTACGGCTTCGGCATGGGACTGATGATGAAGGACGTGCGGCTGTTCCTCTCGGAAGTCGAACACATGGGCATCCCGACCGAGGTTGCGCAGGCGGTCGGCCGGATCTGGGAGATGGCGCACACCGAGAACGGCGCCGAGACCGACTTCTCCCGCATCGCGCAGACCATCGAGAAGCGCACCGGGGTGGAAATGCGCGCTAAAAAGAAATCGTGAGGGCAGACATGAGCGACGACATCCACGAAATCTTCGCGGTTCGCTACGCCCATCATCCGCGCAAGGCCTCGGAGAACTTCATCGGCGGCGATCCGCACGACGTACTGCAGCCGCTCGACTATTTCGTCTATGCCATCGTCAGCTCGAAGCAGACGATCATTCTCGACACCGGGTTCGACCCGACGGTCGGTGAGCGGCGGGGCCGGCAGACCACCAAGCCGGTGCGCGAGGGACTCAAGGCCATCGGCGTCGATCCGGACAAGATCGAGACCGTGATCATCAGCCACATGCACTACGACCACTGCGGCAACTTCGATCTGTTTCCGAACGCGCGCTATCATATCCAGGACAAGGAAATGGAGATGTGCACCGGGCGCTGCATGTGCCACGCGCAGCTCCGCAATTCGTACGAGGAGGATTACGTCGTCGCGATGGTGCGCAAGCTGTTCAATGGCCGCGTGCGCTTCCACAACGGCGTGGACCAGATCGCGGCGGGCGTCACGGTGCATCACATCGGCGGTCACGCCAAGGGACTGCAAAGCGTGGTGGTGAAGACCAAGCGGGGCGACGTCGTGCTGGCCTCGGACGCCGTGCACCTCGCGCCGCATCTCGACGAGATGCGCATCTTTCCGACCACGTACAACATCGCCGAGGTGCTGGAAGGCTACGAGACGCTGAAGCGGCTCGCGCCGTCGCGCAATCACATCGTCCCGGGCCACGATCCGGCGGTGACGCGGCAGTATCCTGCGGCGAAGCCGGGGCTGGAGGGCTGGGTGGTGCGGTTGGACGTTGATCCGAAAACGTAGCGATATGTTTGCGTAGCTCTCTCGTC
>CAMDEB010000298.1 GCA_945893085.1 Rhodoplanes serenus
CAGGCCGATGAGCAGGGCTGAGCGGCCTGTATGCGCCTCGTGCCGATGGGCAAAGGACACCGCGACCTGCAGCAGCAGAGCGAACAGCGCTACCCTTGCCGCCGACCGAATATGCGTGCGAAACCAACGCATTGACAGGACGCCCACCCCTGGTCGCGGACCTTTGCGGCCACCCCGAACCCGGCAAATGTAACATTATAACATTAGCCACCGTCAAGGGGTCGGTAGCGCCGTTAAGCCCTCCGCCCGGTAGGCGTCGAAACCTTAAGGTCGCTGTGCTAAACGGCCGGCCAGACTGCGAAAAAACATGACCGCGACCAAGACATCACCGCCCGACGCACGGGCCGAAACCCTCGTCGCCGCCTACGAGCGCGCCGGCTATCGCCGCGTCGCGCCCGCGATCCTGCAGCCGGCCGAGCCGTTCCTCGACCTGTCCGGCGAGGACATCCGCAAGCGCATGTATCTCACCACCGACCCGGAGGGCCGCGAGCTTTGCCTGCGGCCCGATCTCACCAGTCCGGTGTCGCGCGATTATCTCGCCTCTGCCGAGGCCGGACGGCCGCAGAGTTTTTGCTACCTCGGCCCGGTGTTCCGCAATCGCGGCGCGGCCGCAGCGGAATTCCTGCAGGCCGGCATTGAATCCTTCGGCCGCACCGACACGGCGGCGGCCGATGCCGAGATGCTCGCGCTCGGGCTGGAGGCGACGACCCAGTACGGCTTCGCCGCGCCGGAAATCCGCATGGGCGACGTCGGCCTGTTTGCCGCGCTGGTGGCGGCGCTCGATCTGGCGCCGGCCTGGAAGCGCCGGCTGGTCAAGGATTTCAACCGCAAGACCAACCTCGCCCAGGACCTCGACCGCCTCACGCTTGGCGGCGGCAACGGCCGGCCGGAGCATAACGGCGTTCTCGCCGCTCTCGCGCAGCATCTGCGTGACGCTCCCGACGCTGCTCACGCCCTGGTCAGCGACCTGTTTTCGATTGCCGGGATCGCGACCGTCGGCGGGCGTTCGGTCGGCGAAATCGCCGAGCGCTTTCTCGAACAGGCAGCCCTCGGCGCCTCCGCAACGCTGCCGCAGGAAATGCGCGTCCTGATCGAGCGCTTCCTCGCGATCGCCGGCGATCCCGACGCCGCCGCGGCCGAGCTGCGCGCGCTGACCGCCGACGCCAAGATCAAGCTCGACGCCGCGCTCGATCTGTTCGAGAGCCGCACCGGATTCCTCGCCGCGCGCGGGGTCGATGTCGGGCGTATCCAGTTCGCGACCGGCCTGGGCAGCGGCTGGGATTACTACAGCGGTCTGATTTTCAAGTTGAGCGAGCCCGGCGGCGATCCGGATCGTCCGCTGGTGGCGGGCGGCCGCTACGACGGTATGCTGACGCGGCTCGGCAGTCCCAATCCGATTCCGGCCGTGGGTTTTGCGCTCTGGATCGAACGGCTCGGCATCAACGGAGCGGCCCGATGAGCGCTCCGTTCCTCATCGCGGTGCCGTCGAAGGGCCGGCTGCAGGAGAGCGCCGAGGCGTTCTTCGCCCGCGCCGGCCTGGCGCTGATCAAGCCACGCGGCGCCCGCGACTATCGCGGCGCCATCGCCGACCTGCCGGGCGTCGAGGTCGCGTATCTGTCGTCGGATGAGATCGCCGCCCAGCTCAGCCGCGGCGACGTTCATCTCGGTATCACCGGCGAGGACCTGGTGCGTGAGCAGATTCCCAACGCTGAACAACGCGTCGTGCTGATCGACCAGCTCGGCTTCGGCCACGCCAATGTCGTGGTCGCGGTGCCGCAGGCCTGGATCGACGTGCGCAGCATCGCCGAGCTGGACGATGTAGCGACCGCGTTCCGCCTGCGCCACGACCGCAAGTTGCGGGTGGCGACCAAGTACATCAATCTCACCAGCGCGTTCTTCTCGGCGCACGGCATCGTCGACTATCGCATCGTCGAGAGCTCGGGCGCGACCGAAGGTGCGCCGGCCGCCGGCTCCGCCGAGCTGATCGTCGACATCACCACCACCGGCTCGACGCTGGCCGCGAACGGTCTGAAGCAGATCGAAGGTGGCGAGATCCTGCGCTCGCAGGCCAATCTGGTGGCCGCGCGCTCGGCCGTCTGGGGCGAGGCAGAGCGCGAGATTGCCCGCCGCATCCTCGACCGCATCGCCGCCCAGGCGCGTGCGCGGGCCTACCGCGAGGTGCGCACGCGCTTTCCCGGCTGCAACGATGCGCTGCTGGCGCAAGCCAAGACAAAATTCGGCGTGGTTGCCCCGTATGGCGGGCCGACGTCATCCGGCATGCTGACGCTGCATTGCCCGCCGGGCGAGGTCTACGGCCTCGCGAGCTTCCTGCGCGAGAAGGGCGCCGATGCGGTGTCGGTGGTCGAGCTCGACTATGTGTTCTCGCCGGACAACCCGCTGTTCAACAAGCTCGCGGCGGGTCTCAAGGGTTGACGCTGTCGCTGCCGCGCGCCGATCGCTCGCGCGAGCGAAACACCACGAAGTGCGACAGCGTGAAATTGACCAGGAAGCTCACGCCGATTGCGACCAGCTTCGCCGCCAGCACCGGCATCCAGTAGGACAGCACCACCAGCGTCGTGGTGTTGGCGACGACGCCGGCGATGCCGGAGATGGCGAAGGTGCCGTAATCCCGCCAGCGCAGCTTGCGTCCCGACTCGCGCGCGAAGGTAATAGTGGAGTTCATCACATACGAGCAGGACATCGCGAGCAGCCAGGCCAGCACGTTGGATGGAATCAACGGCAGCGCGAACACGCTATAGGCCAGCAGAAACACGCTCAGATCGATCGCGGTGTTGACCACCCCGATCACGCCGAAGCTGAGCGCTTTGAGCACGATGGCGCGCTGGTGCCAGGCGGTCAGCATCCGGTCGATCAGGCGTTGCGGGGCGGCCATCCGCACCGCTTAGCCGGTTTCGCCGGCCCGGCAAAGCGGGATCAGCAGAAGCCTTTGAAATGCTGCGGCAATCGTGCCGGGCGGGGGCCGCGACAGGGCGGCATGGTTGCGCTATAGATCGACCGCGCAGAGAGCAAAACCAGGCATGGCCGCAGCAACGACCCATCGGGCAGGCATGGCCGGCGGACCGGCGCGGTCATCCGCACCGGCGGACGCCGGCTTGTCGATCGTGGTGCCGGTGTACAACGAGGGCGCCAGCCTGGTGCAGCTTCACGATCGCCTCGTCGAGGTGGCGCGCCGGCTACGCCAGACGCGCGGTCTCGCCACCGAAGTGGTCTATGTCGACGACGGCAGCCGTGACGACAGCTACGCGGTCGCGCTTGGGCTGCCGGCCGAAGCGATCGACGTCCAGGTGGTGTCGCTGTCGCGAAATTTCGGCAAGGAGGCGGCGCTGTTGGCCGGCCTCGATCATGCGCGGCTTGGCGCGGTGCTGTTCATGGACGGCGACGGCCAGCATCCGCCGCAACTGGTCGACACGCTGGTCGGACATTGGCTCGATGGCGGCCATGACGTGATCTATACGGCGAAGGCGCATCGCGCCAACGAGCCGTGGCTGCGCCGCATGGGCGTGCGCACGTTCTACGGCATGATCAACTGGGGCGCGCGCCAGAAGATTCCCGCCGATGCCGGCGACTTCCGTCTGTTGTCGCCGCGCGCGGCCGAGGCGCTGCGCCAGCTGCCGGAGCGCAATCGCTTCTTCAAGGGACTGGCGAGCTGGATCGGGTTCCGGCAGATCCGCGTCGACTACGAGCCGGCTGAGCGCGCGCATGGCCGCACCAGTTGGAATCTGTATGGACTGATCGGGCTGTCGATCGAAGGGCTGACTTCGTTCTCGGTGGCGCCGCTGCGGCTCGCGAGCCTGCTCGGCCTTTTGCTGGCAACCGGCGCGCTGGTGTTCGGCGGCATGATCCTGTTCGAGACCATCATGTACGGCAAATCGGTCGCCGGTTATCCGTCGGTCATCGTCGGCCTGATGGTGCTGGGCGGCGTGCAGCTCGTCATGATCGGCGTCGTCGGTGAATACATCGGCAAGATCCTGTCCGAGCTCAAAGCCCGCCCGGTTTATTTCGTTGCCGAGCACAGCTTGAAGACGATGCAAGGACAAGAGGCCGATGCCGCGCCGGCGCGCACCGCGGCGGAGTAGATGAGCGCCGAAGGATCGGGCAATCCTGCTCTGCGCCGGATCTGGCTGTGCGCCGACGACTACGGCATCTCGCCCTCGGTCAACACCGCGATCCGCAATCTGGTCATGGCCGGACGGCTCAACGCCACATCGGTGATGGTGGCGGCGCCGGGCTTCCACCGCGCCGAGGCGATCGCGCTCAACGTGCTCAACGCCGGCGCGCCGCGCGTCGCCATCGGGCTGCATGTCACGCTCACCGCGCCGTTCCGGCCGATGAGCGCGGACTTTTGGCCGACCCAGGACGGCGCCTTCCTGCCGCTGCAACAGATGCTGTTGCGCGGCTCGCTGCGGCTGATGCGGCGCAAGACGCTGGCGATCGAAATCGCAACGCAACTCAAGACCTTCGTCATCGCGTTCGGCCGCGCGCCCGATTTCATCGACGGCCACCAGCACGTGCATCTGCTCCCCAAGGTGCGCGAGGCGCTGCTCGCAGTGGTGAAGGAGGCGGCGCCGGAGGCTTGGGTGCGGCAGTGCGGCAGCGTCGTACCGTTGCGCCGCCGGCTGTCCGATCGCAAGGCCCTGCTGCTCGACCTGCTCAGCCGCACGTTCCGGCAAAAAGCTGAGGCGCTCGGCATCGCCACCAATCCGGCGTTCGCCGGCACCTACGATTTCGCGGCGGTGCCGGATTTCGCCACGCTGTTTCCGACGTTTCTGGAGCGGATGCCGGATGGCGGCCTGATCATGTGCCATCCCGGCTTCGTCGATGCCGAGCTCGCGCGGCTCGATCCGCTGACCACGCAGCGCGAGCGGGAATACGCCTACTTCGCCGGCGATGCGTTCCCCGCCGTGCTCCGGGCGCACGGAGTGACGCTGTCCTGACAAGGGCTTACGGGCGGGCTTGCGAATATTTGCCGCCGGGCATTCCGCCGGCTCCGGCGCTTCCTACATGAGGGCGCGAGAGTCCAACGGGGACAGGGAGGCCAACCATGACGCCCCAGGAACGCAAGCTTCTCGACGAGCTGTTCGACCGGCTTGCAACGCTTGAAAATGCTCCGCGCGATGCCGAAGCGGTGCGCGCGATCAATGACGGTCTGCAACGCGCGCCGAATGCGCTTTATCCGCTGGTGCAGAGCGTGCTGGTGCAGGACGAGGCGCTCAAGCGCGCCGACGCCCGCATCCGGGAGCTCGAATCCGAGCTTGGCATCGAGCAGCCGCAAGGCGGCGGCCAGCAGCCCGGTTTCCTCGACAACATGCGCAATACCCTGTTCGGCCGTCGCGAGTCGCAAGGTTCGGTTCCGACGGTGCGGCCGGGCTCGTCGCCTTGGGGCGACGCGTCGCGGCAGCCCAACACCTACGGACAACCCAACGCCTACGCACAGCCCAACGCTTATGCCCAACCGGCGCAAGCCGCACCGGCGCCGGGCGGCTCGTTCCTCGGCACGGCCGCGGCTGCCGCGGCCGGTGTGGTCGGCGGCGCGCTGCTGATGAACAGCTTCCGCGGCATGTTCGGCGGGCAGCAAGGCCAGGGACACAGCGCGTTCGATCAGGGCGGCCCGGCCGACGCGCCGTGGGGCTCGTCCGGCGGCGGCGATCTTTCGCGGCAGGCAGGTATCGATGACATCGGGCGCGGTGGCCGTACCGCGGCCTACGATAATAATTCCAGTTCGGAACGTCAGGGCGCGTTCGACGTGGCGCAGAACGATGTCAACGATGACGCTGCCGACGGCGATTTCGATCTAGGCGATCTTGGCGATGGTGGCAGCGACACCGCC
>CAMDEB010000299.1 GCA_945893085.1 Rhodoplanes serenus
CTCCGCCGCCGGCGCGCCGGGGGCCGGCCTAGCTCTCGAAGTACGCCGCCTCCGAGATCACGAAGTGGGAAGCGCCGGTGAAGGCGAGCGGGGCGACGATCGATTGATGTTTCTTCCCCTCTCCCGCTCGCGGGAGAGGGTGGCTGAGCGCCGTCAGCGCGAAGCCGGGAGAGGGCTCGTTTGAGCGCATGCGTGCTATGCTCCAAGCAATGCATGCGCCGGCAAGCGGAGCCCAGCGATGTCGCGAAAGCAGCGATCCAGCAAACTTCCCGCGCCCTATCTCAAGCGCGTCTGGCTCGACCCGTCGCTCGTCAGCGATCCATTCGCCTATCCGTTCTGTCTGCCATTCCTGCAAAAGGGTTTCGAGCTCGACTTCGACCACGCCATCACCATCATCGTCGGCGAGAACGGCACGGGAAAAACGACGCTGCTCGAGGGCATCGCCGTGCTGGCCGGCTATGACGAGGCCGGCGGCGGCAAGGGCTACAGGCCGGTCGATCATTCCAACGCGATCGAAGCCATGGGCGGAAGCCTGTCGCAGGCGTTGCGCGCAAGCTGGCTGCCGAAGATCGCCAACGGGTGGTTCTTCAAGGCCGAGACCTTTTTTTCGGTCGCTCGCTACCTCGACGACGCTGCGCTGACCGGCGGCGGCGCGCCGCCCGACTTTCTCTCGCACTCGCACGGTGAAGGATTCTTGCGGTTCTTCGAGGAACGGTGCCAGCGCCAAGGCATCTTCATCTTCGACGAGCCGGAGTCGGCGCTGTCGCCGTCCCGGCAGATCGAGTTCCTGAAGCTGATGCGCCGCATGGATCAATCGCAAATGTGCCAAGTCATCATGGCGACGCACGCGCCGATCCTGATGGCTTATCCGAACGCGCGGCTACTGCGGCTCTCGAAGTACGGGCTGGACCCGACGACGGTGGAGCAGACCGACCACTACCGGCTGATGCGGGAGTTCTGTGCCGATCCGGCGAGATTTGTCGAGACGATGATGCAGGAGTGATCTGACCGGTTGCCAGCGTGAAGCTAAGGCTTGAAGCCAGTCCCTCCGCAGCGCTGACATTTCATTTTCTTGTCGCCGACCTTGAGCAGGCCTTTGCCTTCGCAATTCTTACATTTCACTTTCGGCTTGCCGCTGTTCTTCTGCATCTTGTCCTCCTGTTAAATCGGTCACGCCTGACGAAACGATGCGGCCGCTTTCGCTAATCCGGCAATTCGAACCCCGCCTTCTGCCACGCTGCTCTGGTCGCCGGCCGCGTCAGCGCCGCGATGAAGGCGCGTGCTGCGTCCTTTGCATTGCTCGCCGCCGTCACCGCTGCGCAATAAATCGTGTCGCTGCCGATCGGCGGCGGCAACGGGCCGGCGATCACCGCACCGGGAACGCTCGCGATCTCGCCGGAGAGCGTGAGCCCGATCTCGGCCTTGCCTTCCACCACGCGCTTGGCGACCTCGGCGCCGGTCTGCTCGGCCATGCCCTTCTCTTTCATTATCGCGGAAAGTCCCATGCATTCGAACAGCCCGGCGAGGTAGATGCCGGCCGAGCCGCCGACGCCGGCGGCGCTGAAGGCGATGGCGCGGGCATCGCGCAGGGTCTTCTCGAACGCCTGCGGCGTCGCGATGTCCGGCACGACGGTGCCCTCCTTCACACAGACCGCGACGTAGGTCCGCGCGATGTCGGTGCGCGAGCCGGGCACCAGCGCGTCCGATTTTTCCAGCTTGTCGATCATCGCCACCGAGAGGATCAGCACGTCGGCGGTCTCGCCGGCGTCGAGCTTGGCCTGCAGGCCGCCCACGGTGCCGAAGTCGAACTCGACCGCGTGGCCGCCATGCTCCGCGAAGGCGCGGCCGAGCGCGCCGACCGCCACATGCATCGAGCGCGCGCACATCACCTTGAGCTTGGCCAGTTTCCCCTCCCTGCCCCACCCACCGCCGTCATGCCCGCGCTTGTCGCGGGCATCCACGACTTTGCTATACACCAAAGCAAGACGTGGATGCCCGGCCCTCAGGCGAGCGAAGCGACGCCGTCTTCGACGGCTATGGCCGGGCATGACGACAGAGCAAGAGGAGCGCGACGTGGAAAAATTCAGCCAGCTCATCAAGGGCAAGGACCTCATCGTCGCCCCGGTGGCGCTCAGCCCGATCATGGCGCGGATGGCGGCCGAGGCCGGCTTCAAGGCGGTGTATCTCTCCGGCGGCTCGCTCGGCTGGTACAAGGGCGTCACCGAGGCCGGGCTGTCGCTCACCGAGATGTGCCAGCTCGCGCTCGACATGCGCACGGTCTGCAAGCTGCCGATCGTCCTGGATGCGGGCGGCGGCTTCGGCGACCCGGTCCACGTCCACCGCACCGTCGCGATGTCGGAGGCAGCCGGCATCGCCGCGATCGAGATCGAGGACCAGCTGCTGCCGCGCCGAGTCGAGCACCATGTCGGCATCGACCACCTGGTTCCGACCGCGCTCGCCGTCGACAAGATCAGGGAGGCGGTGGCGGCCCGCACCGATCCGGACCTGGTCATCATCGGCCGCACCAACGCGCGGCGGGTCTACGACCTCGACGAAGCGATCCGGCGCGCCGAGGCGATGAAGAAGGCCGGCGCCGACATGCTGTTCATCCACAGCCGCAATGCCGAGGAGATGCGAACGGTGGCCGAGCGGCTGCCGGCGCCGCTGATGACCTTCGCCCCGGCCGACGGCTTCGCCAGCTTCCCGCTGTCCAAGGTCGAGCTCGCGGGGCTCGGCTACCGGCTCGCGGCGTCGTCGGGCACGGCTTTTGCCGCCATGGTTAAGGCGGTGCGGCAGTCCTACGAGTGCCTGGCGCAGGACAAGCTGGACCCGTTCCTCGGCCCCGGCGGCGCCGATAAGGAGATGAAGGCGGCGCACGCTGTCACCGGGTTGCCGGCGATGCTGGAGATCGAGCGGCGGACGATGAAGAAGGGCTAAGGCGCGACGCCCTGCCGCCCTTGATCCGGCCGCCTATTTCGACCACATTCCGCCCGCAAACAGGACCAAAGCGATGGACACCACCGTTCAAAAGCCGCGCGGCAGCCGCATCATCTGGCTCAACGTGCTGACCGTGGTCAGCGCCGCGATCCTGATCGGCGCCGAGGTGTTCGGCGCGGCCTTCGCCGCCGGCTGGGCGTTCGCCAACCTGTTCCAGCTCGGCGAGTACGGCGTCCACATCCTGCAGGCGGTGTTCTTCCTCTGCGGCATGGCGGTGATGGTCCAGTTCATGCGCCACGCGCGACGCATCGAGCCGTTCATCCGCAAGTGACGGCGGCGGCCGAAAAAATTAATTGACTCTCCACACAAAGCTATTATTTCACGCATGCTCAATTTCGCACGTGCCTGTGGTTGCGTGTCGGTCGGTAGGTACCCGGACAAGAGGCCGGGCAGCCGCCTGGGGAAGCGAAAGCCTCCTCAAGAAATCTGACCGATAGCCGGAAGCGAAACCGGCGTACTGCGCTCTCCGCGTAGGACGCGACTTAAAGCAACGACGAACGGGCTTCTTGGTCTCTGCCGGCTCTCCACCAGCCGGCGCGGAAAACCGAAGAGGCTTGTTTTTCATTGCCGGTCGTGCGGTGCGGGGTCTCCCCAAACCAAGCCAAGGCAGCACAACGGTCTAGATCTTCGCCGTCCAGCGCGTCCCCATCGCGCGCCACGGTGAGGTCGAAGAGCCGTATCACATCGGACGCCGTGGCGTCCGGCTGAGCTGTAAGGGGAGAGCGCCATGACCGCGCGCATCCGTGAATTCCTGCGACACCGCCGTGAGGGCGGCCTGGACAACGAGCCCTGCCTCGTCGTCGACCTCGACATCGTGCGCGACAACTACCAGACCTTCGCGAAGGCTTTGCCGGACACCCGCGTGTTCTACGCGGTGAAGGCGAACCCGGCGCCGGAGGTGCTGAAGCTGCTGGCCAGCCTCGGCTCCTGCTTCGACACCGCCTCGGTCGCCGAGATCGAGATGGCGCTCGCGGCCGGCGCCGCGCCGGACCGGATCTCCTATGGCAACACCATCAAGAAGGAGCGCGACGTCGCGCGGGCCTATGCGCTCGGCGTGCGGCTCTACGCCGTCGACTGCAAGGCCGAGGTCGAGAAGATCGCCCGCTCGGCGCCCGGCAGCCGGGTGTTCTGTCGCATCCTGTCCGACTGCGTCGGCGCCGAATGGCCGCTGTCGCGGAAGTTCGGCTGCGAGCCCGCCATGGCCGCGGACGTGCTGGAGCACGCCCATAAGCTCGGCCTCGAGGCCCACGGCATCTCGTTCCACGTCGGCTCGCAGCAGACCAACCAGCACGCCTGGGACCGGGCTCTGGCCTCGGCCGCCGGGGTGTTCCGCGAGTGCGGCGAGCGCGGCATCAACCTGTCGATGGTCAACCTCGGCGGCGGCTTCCCGACCAAGTACCTGAAGAACGTGCCGACGGTGAAAGCCTACGGCTCGGCGATCTTCCGCGCGCTGCGCAAGCACTTCGGCAACCGCATCCCGGAGACGATCATCGAGCCTGGCCGTGGCATGGTCGGCAGCGCCGGCGTGATCGAGTCGGAGGTGGTCCTGGTCTCGAAGAAGAGCGAGGACGACGACGTGCGCTGGGTCTATCTCGACATCGGCAAGTTCGGCGGCCTGGCCGAGACCATGGACGAGTCGATCCGCTATCCGATCCGCACGCCGCGGGACGGTGGCGAGCTCGGCCCCTGCGTGCTCGCCGGCCCGACCTGCGACTCCGCCGACGTACTGTACGAGAAGCAGCCCTACGCGCTGCCGGTCAGCCTGGAGATCGGGGACAAGGTCCTGATCGAGGGCACGGGAGCGTACACGGCGACCTATTCGTCGGTTGCCTTCAACGGCTTCGCGCCGCTGAAGACCTTCCACATCTGACCAGCGCCATTGCGGCGCCCTCCCCAACCCTCCCGCGTAAGCGCGGGAGGGAAAGCATGAGCGCGAGGACTCAAGACATGACCACGATCCGCCAAGAGAGACGAACCGACGCCGCCGCGCGCGAGCAACTGCTCGACACGGCCTACGGCGCGGTGCGTTTCAGCAAGCCCTCCGAGCGCCTGCGGCGGGGACGCCAGCCGGCCGACGGACTGTCGTTCGTCGCGGTCGAGGACGGCCGCCTCGTCGGCACGCTGCGGCTCTGGCCGGTGACGGCGGGCGCCGGGCGTCCGGCGGTGCTGCTCGGGCCGCTCGCGGTGCATCCGGATTGCCGCAAGCGCGGCATCGGCGCGGCGCTGGTCAAGCGGGCGCTGCGCGCCGCAAGGAACAACGGCCACCGCGCCGTGCTTCTGGTCGGCGACGTGTCCTACTATGGGCGCTTCGGCTTCTCGGCGGAGAAGACCAGCCAGCTCCGGCTGCCGGGCCTCAGTGAGGCGCATCGGCTTCTCGGGCTGGAAGTGACTCAGGGAGCGCTGGACGGTGCGCGCGGTTCGATCGGACTGCCGGTACCGCGAGTTCCTGCCTTGGCGCCGCTGGTCGAAGCGATCGCCCACCGGGCCCGCCGCATGGTTCCGCAGGCGGCATAGCCTGCACACAAATGTCGTGGACGCCGCGCATGTTCGACGCGGCGTCGCTTCCGTTCGACCCTCGCCGCGGCTAAGACCCGGCCATTGCTGGAGACGTAAACAATGACCGACTGGCCCGTTCACGCCCGCATCGACGGCCCCATCGTGATGATCGGCTTCGGCTCGATCGGCAAAGGCACGCTGCCGCTGATCGAGCGCCATTTCACCTACGACAAGACCCGCTTCGTGGTCATCGACCCCGAGGACAAGGACCGCAAGCTGCTAGACGACCGCGGCATCCGCTTCATCCATCAGGCCGTCACCAAGGCGAATTACCGGACCCTGCTC
>CAMDEB010000300.1 GCA_945893085.1 Rhodoplanes serenus
AGATAATTTGTGCTGCACTCAATATCGAAGAGCAGCCTACTTCTTCTGCCACCGCTTCTGCGCCGCTTGCTTCGCAATCGCTGACCGCTTCTTAGCCGTCATACTTGCGGCCCGCGCCGCGCCACCCTTGCGGCCCATCTCTACCGCCGCCGGGTCTTTCCCTTGTTCCTCTGGCGTCGGCTTCCGATCCTCAATTTCCCCCGTCGCCACGTCCACAATGAACTTGGCGAGCTGGGCGGGATCGCGGGGGCGCTTGGCGCGGCTAGGCATGGTGCGGGCGGTTCCTTTTAATCCAGGCCACGGACTGTAACCGGACCCAATTCCAGCATTCCCGAGTCGTCGGGAAGCCTACCCCAACCACCCTCTGGAAACGACCGCCGGGCCAGTAGGCCCAGACCCGCCATAGGTCGGTCTTGTGACAGGGGCGGGTTGAGAAGGTGGGCAAGACCTGACGGCGCATGGCGGGATTATAGCGCCGAATGGGGTCAAAAACCGGGTTTTACCGGCCTCAGAATTCAAACTGACCCACTACCCTTTTCCCAGAAATGGGTCGGTTGGTTTGCTTTACAACCAAGCCGTTCTGGGGCTGAATCCGAGAAATTCCGCGCCGCTGCCAAGAAACAAACGCCAGGGAGAGAACGATGTCATCCACCGGGAAACAACGCCTGTTCGCCACGCTGGCCGCGCCCGCCGCCGGACTTGCCCTTTTGCTCGGCATCGCGCCCGCGGCGATCGCGCAGGACAAGACCTTCGAACTGCGGCTGTCGCACTGGGTGCCGCCGTCGCATCCGCTGCAGAAGGCGCTGGAGGAATGGGGCGCTTCGGTCGAGAAGGCCTCGAACGGAACCATCAAGTCCAAGGTGTTCCCAGCTCAGCAGCTCGGCAAGGCGTTCGACCACTACGACATGGCGCGCGATGGGATTGCGGACGTCACATTCATCAATCCGGGCTATCAGCCCGGCCGGTTTGCACTGATCGGCGCGGGCGAGCTGCCGTTCCTGATGTCGACCGCCAAGGGCGGATCGCAGGCGCTCGACGCCTGGTACCGCAAGTACGCGGCGAACGAGATGAAGGACGTGAAGTTCTGCCTCGCGTTCGTGCACGACCCCGGCACGTTCCACTCCAAGGCGAAGAAGATCATGGTGCCCGGCGACATCAGAGGCATGAAGATCAGGCCGGCGCACGCCACCATCGCCACCTGGGTGACCCAGCTCGGCGGCACCAACGTGCAATCGAGCGCGCCGGAGGTGCGCGACATCATCGAGAAGGGCGTCGCCGAAGCCGTCACCTTCCCGTGGGGCTCGATCCCGCTGTTCGGCATCGACAAGGTCACCAAGTACCACATGGACGCGCCGCTCTATGTCACGACCTTCGCCTGGGTGATCAACAGGGCGAAGTACAACGAGATGTCGGCGGGGCAGAAAAAGGTGATCGACAACCATTGCAACAACGAATGGGCGCTCAAGGTCGCGGCGCCCTGGTCCGACTTCGAACACAACGGCGTCGCCAAGCTGAAGGCGGATTCCGCGCATGAGGTCTATTCGATCTCGCCGGCGCAACTCGCCGAGTGGCGCAAATCGGCAGAGCCCCTGGAAAAGGCCTGGGCCGACAACGTCAAGAAGGCCGGCGGCAACCCCGACGCGGCGATGAAGGAGCTCAAGGCTGAGCTGGCGAAGTTTAAGGCCGCGTATTGACCTCGCCGAAACGAAACGGATGACATGACGGCGGCGACACTCTCGCCGCCGTCGCTTTATCGGACCAGCGCATGTCGGACACCGAGCCCGCAACACCGCCGAGCACGCCACGGCCGCACAATGGCATGGATCGGTTCATCGATTCGATCGAGCTGATCGCCGCGGTCTTCGTCGGATTGGTTGCGTTCGACGTGTTCGTGTCGGTGCTGCTGCGCTACCTGTTCAATGTGATGATCCCCGACGCCTACAATTTCGGGCAACTGCTGCTCGGCATCCTGATCTTCTGGGGCATCGCCGCGACCTCCTATCGCGGCACCCACATCACGGTCGACCTGGTCTGGGCCAACGCCAGCCCGAAGTGGCAACGCATCATCGACATCTTCGCCACGCTGGTGCTGTTGTTCGTCGTCGCGGTGCAGACCTGGACCTTGCTGGACAAGGTCACCAGCACCTACGGCGACCACATCCTCACCGCCGAACTGCGCATTCCATACTGGCCGTTCTTCGCGCTGGCGTGGATCGGCGATGCCGCGGCGGTGCTGCTGATCGTCGTGCGCACCTATCGGCTGATCTTCCGGCCGGACCTGATGGCCGGCGGCTATCAGATCAAGCCGGTCGAGTGAGAGCCGCGAGATGAGCGCGGACCTGGTCACGATCATCAGCTTCGTCGTGCTGTTCGCGCTGATGCTGCTGCGCGTGCCGATCGGCATGGCGATGGGACTGGTCGGCGTGTCCGGCTTCGCCTACCTCACCGGCGGCGGACCGGCGCTGAAGATCGTCGGACACACCACGATGCGGACCGTGACCGACTGGAATTTTGCCGTCATCCCGCTGTTCCTGCTGATGGGAGCGTTCGCCACCACCTCCGGCATGAGTCGCGAGCTGTTCCGCGGCGCCAACGCCTTCCTCGGCCATCTGCGCGGCGGCCTGGGCATTGCCACGATCGCGGCCTGCGGCGGCTTCGCGGCGATCTGCGGCTCGTCGGTCGCGACCGCTGCGACCTTCTCCAAGGTCGCCTATCCGGAGATGCGGCGCTACGGCTACCCGCAGTCCTTCGCCACCGGCGTGATCGCGGCCGGCGGCACGCTCGGCATCATGATCCCGCCCTCGACGGTGTTCGCGGTCTACGGCCTGATCACCGAGCAGGACGTCGGCAAGCTGTTCATCGCCGGCATCATCCCCGGCATCCTGGCGGTCTTCATGTACATGGCGACCATCACCATCATCAGCATGGTGAAGCCGCAATTCCTTCCGGCGGGACAACGCAGCGACTGGGCGGAACGGCGCGCCGCTTTGCGCGATATCTGGGCGACGCTCTTACTTTTTGTGTTCGTGATCGGCGGCATCTACGGCGGCCTGTTCACCGCGACCGAGGCCGCCGGCATGGGCGCGGGCGGCGCCTTCATCATCGGGGTTGCGCGCGGACGACTCTCGCTCACCGACATCAAGCGCTCGCTGCTGGAGACCACGCGCACCACCGCTGCGGTCTTCACCATCCTGATCGGCGCGCTGCTGTTCGGCTATTTCCTCACCATCACGCAGACGCCGCAAAAGCTGACCATGTTCCTGACCGACCTCGGCATCGGCCGCTACGGCGTGCTGATGCTGATCATGCTGATGTATCTGCTGCTTGGATGCCTCATGGACGCGCTGGCCATGATCATCCTGACCATCCCGATCATCTTCCCGGTCATCAAGGCGCTGGGCTTCGATCCGATCTGGTTTGGCGTGCTGATCGTGATGACGGTTGAACTCGGCCTGATCCATCC
Organism: Rhodoplanes serenus; assembly: GCA_945893085.1. Taxonomy (GTDB): domain Bacteria; phylum Pseudomonadota; class Alphaproteobacteria; order Rhizobiales; family Xanthobacteraceae; genus Z2-YC6860. Next base: position 3,464 of record CAMDEB010000300.1, read on the forward strand.
GCCGGTCGGCATGAATATCTTCGTCATCAAAAGCGTAGTGGACGACGTCAAGATCTCGACGATCTTCTACGGCGTGCTGCCGTTCATCGTCACCGATCTGATCCGGCTGGTGATCCTGATCGCGTTTCCGATCCTGGCGCTTTGGCTGCCGTCGCACATGTGAGCCGGCCCGCGATTCCCCGGCAAATTCGTCGCGATAGCAACAAACCCCTCGACCAAGATCATTCGCCCCATTAAACAAGCAAAACCCGTTGGGAGGAGAAAACATGCGGATCGACGCGTACACCCATTTTATTCCGACGCGATTCTACAACGACGTGCTCGCCGTCGGCTCGTTCGCCGACATCGGCAAGCGGATGAAGGGCATCCCGGCCATCTTCGATGTCCCGACGCGCCTGAAGGTGGTCGACAAATTCAAGGACTACGCGCAGATCCTGTCCTACGGCATGCCGCCGTTGGAGATCATGACCAAGGACCCGGTCCAGGCCGAGGAATACGCAAAAATCATCAACGACGGCTTCGTCGATCTCTGCAAGAAGTACCCCGATCACTTCCCCGGCTGGGTCGCGCAGGTGCCGCTGACCGCGCCGGACGCCGGCGTGCGCGAAGCCACGCGCGCGCTGAAGAACGGCGCGCTCGGCGTGCAGATCTACACCAACGTCGCAGGCAAGCCGCTCGACCACCCGGACTTCGCGCCGTTCTGGAAGACAATGAACAAGAACGGCAAGCCGATCTGGCTGCACCCGTCGCGCGGCGCGAGCTTCCCCGACTACCAGACCGAGACCAAATCGAAATACGAAATCTGGTGGACCTTCGGCTGGTCCTACGAGACCGCCGCCGCGATGGCGCGGCTGGTGTTCTCCGGGATCATGGACAAGCATCCCAACCTGAAGATCATCACCCACCACTTCGGCGGCATCGTGCCGATGCTGGAAGGCCGCATCGGCCCGGGCTGGGATCAGCTCGGCGCCCGCACCTCCGACGAGGACCTGACCAAGGTTCTCAAGAAGCTGAAGAAGCGGCCGCTCGACTACTTCAAGAACGATTTCTACTGCGATACCGCGGCGTTCAGCGGCAAGCCCGCGACGGTCTGCGGCCTGTCGTTCTATCCGCTGAAAAACATCGTGTTCGCCTCGGACTGCCCGTTCGATCCGGAGAAGGGCACGTTTTACATCCGCGAGACCTTGAAGATCCTCGACTCGCTCGACCTGTCGAAGGCCAAGTACAAGGCGATCATGTCTGGGAACCTGGAAGCGCTCACCGGCCGGAAGCTGGTGAAGTAGTCCAACTCCGCCCTCATCTCGAGGAGGCCGCGCAGCGGCCGTCTCGAAGGACGTGCAAGTCGGGTTTACCCGACTTGCACTCATAAGATTCCAATCTCGAGTGGCCCTTGCATCTTTATAGCCTATTGTCTATATTCCGGTTCCCATGAAGCCGCTTAAGCTGGTGGAATGGATCGCTTCGTCGCGCGGCGACTTGCGTTCGTTTCCGAAGGAGGTTCGCGCCGTATTCGGCGAAGCCCTCTACCGCGCGCAACAGGGCAGCGAGCATCCGGCTGCCAAGGCGTTGAGGGGCTTCGGCGGCCGTGGCGTGCTGGAGATCGTGGATGACTTCGATGGCGACACCTTCCGGGCCGTCTACACCATCCGTCTTGCCGACGTTGTCTACGTGCTCCACGCCTTCCAGAAGAAATCGAGAAAGGGACGCGAGACTTCGAGACACGACATCGAGTTGATCCGCACTCGCTTAAGACGCGCCGAGGCTCATCACCGGGCCGTATACGAGAAAAGAACGAAACAATGACCAGCGAAATTCCGGTTCATCGCGGCAGCGGCAACGTCTTCGCCGATCTCGGATTCGACGATCCAGAGGAGATGCGGCTGCGCGCCGATCTGGTGCAGCAGATGCGCGAGATCATCGAGCATCGAAAGCTCACGCAGGTAGCGGCTGCGGAATTGCTTGGAATTAAGCAACCCGACCTGTCGGCGCTGCTTCGCGGGCGCTTGACCAAGTACTCCCTGGAGCGGCTGCTGAAGTTCATGACGATCCTCGATCGTGACGTGAAGATCATCGTCAAGTCGAAGCCGCGCCACCGGCCTGCGCGCATCACGCTCGCTGTGAGCTGATAGCTGGCGTAGCATGTAGGGCGGATTGGCGCAGCGTAATCCGCCACCTTCTTTCGAGTGGCGGGTTACGCCTTCGGCTAACCCGCCCTTGTAATAGCGAAACCAATTATCCTCGACATGTTCCGAAAGGAATGGCCTGCCGCAGATGGCGATCGGCGGCAGGCCGCTGGCGATCGGATCGTACCCACCCTGAGCAGTTTGTGGCTGCCCCGTAGCGTGATCGCGCCAGCACCT
>CAMDEB010000301.1 GCA_945893085.1 Rhodoplanes serenus
TAAATAAGAGACAAGAAAAACCCAAAAGCATAGAATACTCAAATTGAATTGAAGGAGGACGTCATGACCATCCTCCGGTTCGGCCGCGCCGCCGCCTGTCTCGGCGTGCTCGCGCTTTTCGCGGCCGGCCCTGCCCGCGCGCAGTCCGACTATCCCAACAGGCCGGTCAGGATCGTGAGCGATTCCGCGGCGGGCAGCGCCAACGACGTCACGCTGCGCATCCTGGCCGAGCGGCTCTCCGCGATGTGGGGCCAGCAGGTGCTCACGCTCAACCATCCCGGCGCCGGCGGCGGCATTTCCGCCACGGTGGCATCGAGCGCGCCGCCGGACGGCTACACGCTCTACATGCCGGCGGCCTCGGTGTTCCTGGCGCTGCCGGGCGCGCCCGGCGTCGCGGCGAACCTGCCGGCCGAGCTGCCGCGCGACTTCGTGCCGATCGGCTTCGCGACGCTGCAGCCGATGTTCATCGGCATGTCGCACACGCTTGGCATCAGCACGCTGCCGGAACTGATCGCGCTCGCCAAGGACAGGCCCGGCCAGATCTCCTACGCCGCGACCGGGCGCGGCCGGCTTACCCATCTGACGATGGAGCTGTTGCAGAGCCGCGCCGGCATCAAGCTGCAGCTCGTGCCCTACACCGGCGGGCCGGCGCAGGCGATGAACGACGTCATCACCGGCCGCGTCGGGCTGGTGATCGACGGCTACGCGTCACTCGCAGGCGTCCTGCAAGGCGGCTCGATCAAGGGGCTCGCGGTCGCGGCGCCCGACCGCCTGCCCGGCTTTGAAAGCCTGCCGACGGTCGCCGAGACGCTGCCGGGCTTCATCGCCGGCGGATGGCAGGTGATCGTGGCGCCGGTCGGCACGTCCGACGCCATCGTGCGCAAGGTCGGCGCCGACCTGCGCAAGGTGTTCGCCGAGCCCGAGGTGAAGGCCAAGTACGCCACGCTCGGCGCGTTCGTGCGGCCGATGTCGCCCGCCGAGGTCACCGCGTTCACCCAATCCGAGCAGAAAACCTGGCGGCCGGTGCTGGAGCAGGTGGCGCAGCAGTCGAAGTGAACGCATTCACCGGAAAAACCAGCCAACGCTCCACATGCCAGAGTCGCATTGCAGCGCATTGTCGCTTCGGCTAGACCGCCTGAGTCCGTTGGTCGCATCGCTGCGCATGGTTCCGGAGACCAGTCATGAAGGTACGCATTTTCGATCTCGGCTTGAGCGTCGACCTCAGAGCGTTCGAAGCGGAGATCAACAACTTCCTCGCGTCCTTGCCGAAGGACGCGGTGAAGCATGTGCAGGACAGCGCAACCTCGACCCGGACCCGCCAGTCCGACCAGATGGAAACCGATTACTTCGTGACGGTCTGGTACGAAGGCGAACCGGCGCGGCCCTCGATCGTGAAGCCGGCCGAAAAGCTGTTCGAGAACCCCGCGGAATTGTTCAAGCCGGCCGAGAAAACGAGCGCGAAGCCGCCCCAGCGAGCGATTGAGAAGCCGGCCCAAAAACCCGCCAAGAAATCCGATAAGAAATCCGACAAGCCGGCGAAGAAGCCAACCAAGAAGCGCAGATAGATCGTCGCGCTACTGCACCCGCACCATCACGCTGTCGGCCTTGCCGTTGGCGTCCATCACCGTCACCCGCAGGAAGCCCGGACCGTCGGGCTCGAAGAACATGGTGCGGCGGCCGGCCCGCGTCGCGACCGGCAATCCGTTGACCATCACCGTCAGCGGCTCGACGCCGCCTGAGATTTTCAGCGCGACCGGATCGGGCTTGCCGGCACTCGCAAGCTCGATGCGGGCGCCGTTCGGCGGATACATGATGCGGAGCGGCGGCTCGGCGCCGGCGCCGACCAGGCTGTTGGGCCGGAAGTGCCGCAGCGGCGGCGGCAGCTTCGCGTTGGTGGCGAACAGCGTGCCCTTGGGAGCTTTCGCGAGCGCCACCGGCGTCTGGCCGGAGCGCGCGAAGGCGTCGAACAGGATCGGTCCCGCGCCGGTGCGGCCGGTCAATCCCGCAACCGGCGCGCCGTCCGGCCGCCCGACCCAGACGCCGATGGTGCGGCGTCCGTCGAAGCCTATCGCCCAGGCATCGCGATAGCCGTAGGAGGTGCCGGTCTTGTAGGCGATGCGGCCGCCGACGGCGTTTTCCGGCGGCGGCGTTCCGGTCAGCACGTTGCCGATGCTCCAGGCGGCGACTGGATCGATCAAGCGGCGCGCGGCCTGCGGCGCGGCGTCGTCGAGACGCTCGATCAGTGGCACGACGTCGCCGCCGCGCGCGACGCCGGCATAGAGCATGGTGAGATCGGCGAGCCTGATGCCGACGCCGCCGAGCGCCATGGCGAGGCCGGGCGCTTCGCCCTTCGGCAGCACCAGCGGCGCGCCGGCCTGGGCCAGCCGCGCCGAAAGCCGGCTGGCGCCGACCTTGTCGAGCAGCGCCACCGCCGGCACGTTGAGCGACATTTGCAGCGCGCGGCGCACCGTCACCGTGCCCTGGAAGGTCAGATCGAAATTCTCCGGCGCATAGGCGCCGTAGCGCACCGGCCGGTCCTCGATCAGCGTCTCGGGATGAACCAGGCCATCCTCGAACGCGAGGCCGTAGATGAAAGGCTTCAGCGCGGAGCCGGGCGAGCGCAGCGCCTGGGTCATGTCGACCTGGCCTGAGCGGCGCTGATCGAAATAATCCGCCGAGGCGATGCGCGCCAGGATTTCACCGGAGGCATGGTCGACGGCGACGATCGCGACAGAGATGTCCGGCCCGAGCGCACGCGCGCGTTCGCGCGCCAGCGTCTCCAAATTCTGCTGCAGCGGCGCGTCGATGGTGAGGCGATGGATTTTGCGCGCGGGCGCCGCGGCCAAAGCCTGGTCGGCTGAATGCGGCGCCAGCGCCGGCATCGGCTTGCGGCCGGCGGGCACGGATTCCAGCTTCGCCTGCGCGACCTCGTCGGCGGGCAGCAGGCCCGCGAGCGCGATCCGGTCGAGCACGCGATCGCGCGCCGCGCGCGCGGCTTCGGCCGAGCGGTCCGGCCGGCGTAGCTCCGGCGATTGCGGCAGCGCCGCCAGCAGCGCGGATTCCGCAAGCGACAGCCGCCGCGGCTCCTTGCCGAAATAGGAAAGCGACGCGGCGCGGATGCCTTCGAGATTGCCGCCGTAGGGCGCGAGACTGAGATAGAGCGCCAGCACCTGGTCCTTGCCGAGCGAGCGTTCCAGTTCGATCGCGCGCACGATCTGGCGCAGCTTCGCCGTCAGCGTGCGTTCGCTGCGCGGCTCCAGCAATCGCGCCACCTGCATGGTGATGGTCGAGCCGCCGGAGACGATGCGGCCGCGCGTCGCCCACTGATACGCGGCGCGGCCAAGCGCCAGCGGATCGACGCCGGGATGCGAGCGGAAGCGCCGATCCTCGTAGGCCAGCAGCATGTCGATGGTGCGCGGATCGACGCCGTCGAGCGCAACCGGCAGCCGCCAGCGGCCCTCCTCGGTCGCGTGCGGCCGCAGCAGGCGGCCTTCGCGATCGACCACCAGGGTCGAGAACTCCAGCGCCTCGCCGCGCGGCAGCGGCCCGAGCGAGGCCGCGAACCACGCGACGCCCAGCACCGCGGAGACCGCCGCGGCGCTGCCGATCGCGAGCAGGAGACGGGACAGCCGCATGGTCTACTTCACCGTGACTTCGATCGCGCCGGTGCCGGTGCGGCCGTAGCGGTCGGGGCGGTACATGTCCTCGACAGTGGCCTGCGGCAGCACGTAGCGGCCGGGCGACACCGCGCGCACCACGTAGGCAACGGTGAACACCGGCTTGGCCGGCGTTGCGCTGGAACGCGGCGCTGAACCGGTCGTCGCGGAACTCGGCATGCACCGGCTCCTTGGCGTCCTCGATCCAGCCCAGCGCTCCGGTGTCGCCGGACGACACCAGCCGCGGGTTGTCGATCTCGAAGCCGGCCGGCAGATAGTCGGCGACGATGATGCGGCCGAACTGCGGTTGCTGTTCGGTGACCTTCAGCACCACCGCGAAGCGCTGGTTCTGCTTGGCCTTCGAAGGATCGGCGGCTTCGCCGTCGAGCGTGTAGTACAGCCGCTCGATCTTGAAGCCCCTCTCCGCCGCCGGCTCCGGCGTGACCGGCGCACCGGACACCGACACCACGGCCTGCAGCGGGCCCTCGCCGGTGTTGGTCACCTTGAACGGCCGGTCGAGCTCGCCGCCGCGGAGGTTGCGGTAGAGCGCGCCCTTGCGGGCCTCGCCGGCGACATCGAGCGAGGTCGCGCCCTGGTCCTTCGACACCGCGCGCGCGGCGAGCACCAGCCAGGCGTTCTCCTGGGTCGAGGTGTAGGGCGCGAGCGCCCGCACCTGCTCGATGCGCGCCACCGCGGCGGTGATGGTCGGGCGCGATCCGCCGGCCTCGCTCGCAAGCGTGACCAGCGCCGCGGCGTCGCGCAGCGTCGAGCCGTAGTCGGCGCGGCTGGTGAGTTCGAGTCCGGTCGGCGGCTTGATGTCGGCAAGCGCCGCCGCATAGACGCGTTCGGCGCGCGCGCGGTCGCCGAGCAGGCCGAGCGCGGCCGCGACCTGGGCCTTGGCGATCGGCGTCGCCAGATCGGCGAGCTTGGCGTCGGCGAGGTAACGCAGATCGCCGAGCGGGGCCATGCCGTTCCGCGCCAGCACATAAAGCGCGTAGGCGAGATTGCGGCCGCCGTCCTTGTTCGGCTCAGGCGCCGTGCCGACGACGTTGCGCAGCCGGTCGAGCGCCAGCTTGAACGCGACGTCGGGCACCGTGAAATTGCGCTCGCGCGCCCGGGTGAGGAAGTCGGTGACGTAGGCGTCGAGCCAGGCGTCGTCGCCGCCGATACCCCAGAGGCCGAACGAGCCGTTCGACGACTGGCGCGCCAGCACGCGATCGATGGCGTCGCGGATGCGCTGGTCGATCGCGCCGTCGAGGGCGAGATGCGCCTCGGCGGCGAGCTCGTTGACGTAGAGCAGCGGCAGCGCGCGGCTGGTGATCTGCTCCGAGCAGCCGAACGGATAGCGGTCGAGCGCGCTGAGCAGCGCCGCCGCGTCGAGCGCGGTCGAAGGCCCGACCGAAAGCGCCACGCCGCCGGTGCCCGCCACCAGATCGGCGAACAGGTCGTTCGACAGCGTCAGGCTCTCGCCGCGGGCGATCGGCTTCACCGTGCGGCGCGTGAGCGTCTGCGTCGCAGGCTTCACCGCCATGGCGTAGGTGCGTTCGAGCGTCAGCCCGCCGGGGCCCGCGATCCGCACGCTGACGTTGGCGAGACCGGCGGCGGAGGCATTGAGCGGCACTGTCAACTGTCCGCGCTGCTTCGCCCGCAGCGGCAACGCGTGCACCAGGCGATCGCCCATCGCCACCGGGCCGTCGCCACGCACGGTGACGCTGTAGTCGCCGGCTTGGCCTTCGACGTTGTCGAGGTCGAGATGCATGGTGCTGCGGTCGCCGGTCAGCAGGAAGCGCGGCAGCGTCGCGGTCAGCACCACCGGATCGCGCACCGTGACGTCGCCGCTCGCGCGGCCGACCTTGTCCTTGCTCCAGGCCACCGCCATCACCCGCACCGTGCCGGCGAACGCCGGGATGTCGAAAGCGACTTCAGCGGTGCCGTCGGGCTTGACGGTGACGATGCCGGAGTAGAGCGCGAGCGGCGCCTGCGCCGGCGGGCTGCCGTTGAGCTCGGCACCGGCGCCATCGCCGCCGGTTTTGATCGCGCCGCGCGTGCCCTGCATGCCGTCGATCAACTGGCCATAGAGGTCGCGCAGCTCGGCGGTCAGCTTGCGCTGGCCGAGGTAGTGCTCGTCCGGCGCCGGCGGCTTGTAGCCGGTGAGATTGAG
>CAMDEB010000302.1 GCA_945893085.1 Rhodoplanes serenus
TTTTGAGACGGAGTGCGACATATCGGCATGGTGGGAGCCGGTGGGCTGCGCTCTCGTGGTTTCTCAGATATAAGACGTAGATAACGACTTTAGGGGCGAAGCGTACCAACCGGTTTCGCAGTAACTGGTCGATCAACGACCACGGCGATCCTGTAATAATGTATTAGGGAGGACACCTTGATGTTGAAATCGCTGACTTCCATCGGACTGGGCGCAGCCGCTCTGGTTTGCGCGGCCCACCTCACCGCTGCCCATGCCGCCTGGGAGCCGACCCGCCCGGTGGAGATCATTGTGCCGGCGGGCCCCGGCGGCGGCGCCGATCAAATGGCGCGCGTCGTGCAGGGCATCGTCACCAAGCACGGGCTGATGAAGCAATCGATGGTGGTCATCAACAAGGCCGGCGGTGCCGGCGGCGAAGGCTTCCTCGACGTCAAAGCCTCGCGCGCCAATCCGCACAAGCTGGTGATCACGCTGTCAAACCTGTTCACCACTCCGCTCGCCACCGGCATCCCGTTCAACTGGAAGGATCTTACTCCGGTCGCCATGCTGGCGCTCGATGAGTTCGTGCTCTGGGTGAATGCCGAGACGCCGTACCAGAACGTCAAGGATTACATCGAGGCGGTGAAGAAGGGCCAGGCCGGCCAGTTCAAGATGGGCGGCACCGGCTCCAAGCAGGAAGACCAGATCATCACCGTCGCCATTGAAAAGGCGGCCGGCGTGAAGTTCACCTACATCCCGTTCCGCGGCGGCGGCGAGGTGGCCGTGCAGCTTGTCGGCAAGCACGTCGACTCGACCGTCAACAATCCGATCGAGGCGGTGGCGCAGTGGCGCGCCAACGCGGTGCGGCCGCTCTGTGTATTCGACGGCAAACAGCTCGACTACAAGGACAAGGTGACGGCCGACAAGTCGTGGAGCGATATCCCGACCTGCAAGTCGCAGGGCCTCGACATGGAATATCTGATGCTGCGCGGCTTCTTCATGCCGGCCGGCGTCACCAAGGAGCAGACCGACTACTACGTCGAGCTGTTCAAGAAGGTGCGCGAGACCCAGGAATGGAAAGACCTGATGAAGAACGGTGCCTTCAATCAGACCTTCATGACCGGCGCGGAATACACCAAATGGGTCGACAACGAAGAGAAGCGCCACCAGGCCCTGATGAAGGACGCGGGCTTCCTGGCTGGGCGGTAACAGCACAATCGATTAATGACTCGCCGCCGACGGACAACAATCCGCCGGCGGCGCCAATGTTGAGGGTTGCATGAGTGAAGTGTCGCAGGCGACAGGTCGCGGGCCAAAGCACCGCCAGGTCGAGATCGGCGTTGCAATCGCCACTGCTGTTTTCGGCGCCATCGTGATGATCGGCAGCCTGCAGGTGGGCATCACCTGGGGCATCGAAGGGCCCCGCGCCGGGTTCTTCCCGTTCTATGTCGGGCTGTTCATTATCATTTCGAGCGCGGTCAACCTGTTCCAGGCGCGCAGCGAAATCCCGATCGGCAGGCTGTTCGCCGAATGGGGACAATTGCGCTCGGTGATGTCGGTCGTGATCCCGACCGCCGTTTACGTGCTGGCGATCCCGTATCTCGGCATCTATCTGATGTCGACGTTGCTGATCGCGCTGTTCATGAAATGGCTCGGCCGCTATTCGTGGGTCGTCACGCTGGCCGTCGCGATCGGCGTGCCGCTCTTCACCTATATGATGTTTGAAAAGTGGTTCCTCGTTCCCTTGCCGAAGGGGCCGATCGAGGACCTGATGGGGCTGTGATCGGCAATGCGCGGTTGACGATGCCGCGCCAACAACAAGCACGACGCGTTCAAAGTCGAACGTCGAGGATGGGGTCGGGGACGCGTTAACATGGAAGAGATTGCCAATCTGTTTCACGGCTTTACCGTCGTGCTGCAGCCGTTCAACATGCTCGTCATGGTCATCGGCATCGTGCTCGGCGTGCTCATCGGCGTGCTGCCGGGCCTCGGCGGCGCCAACGGCATCGCGATCCTGCTGCCGCTCACCTTCAGCATGTCGCCGACCTCTGCGATCATCATGCTGTCATGCATCTACTGGGGCGCGCTGTTCGGCGGCGCCATCACGTCGATTCTGTTCAACATTCCGGGCGAGCCCTGGTCGGTGGCGACCACCTTCGACGGCCACCCGATGGCGCAGCAGGGCAAGGCTGGCGAGGCGCTGACCGCGGCGTTCACGTCGTCGTTCGTCGGCGCGCTGTTCGCCGTGATCGTCATCACCTTGGTGGCGCCGTTGGTCGCGAAATTCGCGCTGCAGTTCGGACCGGCGGAAAAATTCGCGGTGTTCTTCCTGGCGTTCTGCAGCTTCATCGGCATGGGCAAGGAGCCGCCGTTCAAGACGCTGGTGTCGATGATGATCGGATTTGCGCTGGCCGCCGTCGGTCTCGACAGCGTCACCGGTCAATTGCGGCTGACGTTCGGGTTTACCGAATTGCTCACCGGCTTCGACTTTCTGATCGCGGTGATCGGCCTGTTCGGCATCGGCGAGATCCTGCTCACCATGGAGGAGGGGCTGAGCTTCAAGGGCAAGGCCGCCGGGATCAACCCCAAGGTGGTCTGGCAGACCTGGAAGGAGTTGCCGCGTTACTGGATGACCTCGCTGCGCTCCTGCATCATCGGCTGCTGGATGGGCATCTCGCCCGCGGGCGCTACGCCGGCCTCGTTCATGAGCTATGGCATCGCCAAGCGCGCATCGAAGAATGGCAAGAATTTCGGCAAGGGCGAGATCGAGGGCGTGGTCGCGCCGGAAACCGCCGCGCACGCCGCCGGCACGTCGGCGCTGCTGCCGATGCTCTCGCTCGGCGTGCCGGGCTCGCCGACTGCGGCGGTGCTGCTCGGCGGCCTGCTGATCTGGGGCCTGCAGCCAGGTCCGTTGCTGTTCGTCGAGCAGAAGGAATTCGTCTGGGGCCTGATCGCCAGCATGTACCTCGGCAATTTTTTCGGCCTGATCATCGTTCTGACGATGGTGCCGCTGTTCGCCGCCATCCTGCGCATTCCGTTCAGCATCATCGCGCCGGTCATCCTCGTGGTATGCGCGATCGGCGCCTACACCGTGCACAACTCGACCTTCGACGTGGTGCTGATGCTGGTGTTTGGCGTGATCGGCTACGTGCTGAAGAAGTGCGACTATCCGTTGGCGCCGATGGTCCTCGCCATCGTGCTCGGCGACAAGGCGGAGGAGGCATTCCGCCAGTCGCTGCTCGGATCGCAAGGCAGTCTCGGGGTGTTCTGGTCGAACGGACTGGTCGGCAGCATCATGGCGCTCGGGCTGCTGGCGCTGTTCTGGCCGCTGATCTCTGACGGGCTGGCCAAGCTGCGCGCACGTCCTGCGGTTTGATGGACAGGAGCGGCAGAATGGCGAGTCGTTGCACCATTCCAAACCGTGGAATATTGTATTCCAGTGAGTGACACCCGTACCATGCGTCGCGCGGCCTCCCGGACACACGCTCCGGATGCGACAAACACGCCCCGGCTCGCCATCGAGCCGATCGACACCTCGTTCAGCTTCAAGAACAAGGCCTACGCCGCCTTGAAGACCGTCATCGTGTCGATGGATGTCTATCGCAGCCGCCAGGACATCCGGCTCGACGAGCGCCAGCTCGCGCAGGATTTAGGCATCAGCCGCACGCCGGTGCGCGAGGCGATGGCGCAGCTTGAGCGCGAGGGCTTCGTGCGCTCGGTGCCGCGCCGCGGCATCTATGTGGTGCGCAAGACCAAGACCGAGGTGATCGAGATGATCACCGCCTGGGCGGCGCTTGAAAGCATGGCCGCGCGGCTGATCACCGAGCACGCCAGCAAGGACGACATCGTCTCGCTGCGCCAGATGTTCGCTACGTTCGAGGACGGCGCGGTGCGCGCCCACCTCGACGAATACTCCGAAGCCAACATCGAATTCCATCAGAGCATCATCCGCATGAGCGGCAACAGCGTGCTGATCTCGCTGGCCGAAAATCTGTTCACCCATATGCGGATGATCCGCCGCAAGACCATCGTCGAAAAGGATCGCGTCGAAAAGTCGATCCGCGACCACATGAACATCATCGAGGCCCTCGAGGCGCGCGACACCGGGCGCGCCGAGGACCTGGTACGGAATCACGCGCTCGGCTTGGCCGATCACGTGGCGCAATACGCCGACTACTTGGACTAATCGGACTTCAACGACATCGCGCGGGGGGGAAACGCGCGCGTTTGTAAAGATTACGGGAGAGCACAATGGCTGACACAGCAACAAAACCGAAGCCCGCAGCCGAAGCAGAGCAGGAGCTGACGGACGGCTTTCATCTCGTCATCGATGCGCTCAAGCTCAACGGCCTCAACACGATCTACGGCGTGCCCGGCATCCCGATCACGGACTTTGGCCGCATGGCACAGGCCGCAGGCATCCGCGTCATTTCGTTTCGCCACGAGCAGAACGCCGGTTATGCGGCGTCGATCGCCGGCTTCCTGACCAAGAAACCCGGCGTCTGCCTGACGGTGTCGGCGCCGGGCTTTCTCAACGGTCTGACCGCGCTCGCCCACGCCACGACCAACTGCTTTCCGATGATCCTGATCTCCGGCTCGTCCGAGCGCGAGATCGTCGACCTGCAACAGGGCGACTACGAAGAGATGGATCAGCTCGCGATCGCCAAGCCGCTGTGCAAGGCGGCATTCCGCGTGCTGCATGCGGCGGACATCGGCATCGGGCTTGCGCGCGCGATCCGCGCCGCGGTGTCAGGCCGTCCTGGCGGCGTCTATCTCGATCTGCCGGCCAAACTGTTCGGGCAGGTGATGGATGCGGAGGCTGGAAAGAAGTCGCTGGTGAAGGTCATTGACGCGGCGCCGGCGCAGATTCCCGCGGCGGATGCGGTCAAGCGTGCGCTCGATGTGCTCAAGAGCGCCAAACGCCCGCTGATCATCCTCGGCAAGGGCGCGGCTTATGCGCAGGCCGATGACGCGATCCGCAATTTCGTCGAGAAGAGCGGCGTTCCCTTCCTGCCGATGAGCATGGGCAAGGGTCTGTTGCCCGATACGCATCCGCAGTGCGCGGGCGCGGCACGTTCGACGGTGCTGAAGGATTCCGACGTCGTCATGCTGATCGGCGCACGTCTGAACTGGCTGCTCTCGCACGGCAAGGGCAAGACCTGGGGCGACGCACCGAAAAAGTTCATTCAGATCGACATCGAGCCAAAGGAAATGGACTCGAACGTCGAGATCGTCGCGCCGGTGGTTGGCGACATCGGTTCGTGCGTCTCGGCGCTTCTTGAGGGCATGGGTGGCAACTGGTCGGCCCCTCCGGCCGATTGGACTGCCGCTGTCACCAAGAAGCGCGACGAGAACGTTTCCAAGATGGCGCCGCGGCTGATGAACAACAACTCTCCGATGGATTACCACGGCGCGCTCGGCGTGCTGCGCACCATCGTTAAGGAGCGGCCGGACGCTATCCTGGTCAACGAAGGCGCCAACACGCTCGATCTCGCGCGCGGCATCATCGACATGTATCAGCCGCGCAAGCGCCTGGACGTCGGCACCTGGGGCATCATGGGCATTGGCATGGGCTATTCCATCGCCGCAGCCATCGAGACCGGCAAGCCCGTGCTGGCGATCGAAGGTGATAGCGCGTTCGGCTTCTCCGGCATGGAGGTCGAGACGATCTGCCGGTACAAGCTGCCGGTCTGCATCGTCATCTTCAACAACGACGGCATTTATCGCGGCACCGACGTCAATTCCGTAAGTTCGGACCCCGCGCCGACCGTCTTCGTCAAGGGCTCGCGCTACGACAAGATGATGGAAGCCTT